>CAYHFJ010000020.1:0-32911 GCA_964355885.1 uncultured Flavobacteriales bacterium | reverse complement strand
GAAAACGGCAGGAAGTACATATACATTGTTCGCCCTTACGTAATGGCTCATTACAGGCCGGACAAATTTCCGGAAATACCAGATATGATAAGCCATCAAAAGCATCTGTGAAATAATTACCAATGGTTTTTAGAAACACATACAATATTACTATGCCCATTCACTGAACACAACCGCAGAAAATAGAATTATTAGATTTTTCTCTTAGGAGTTCCTCTAATCACCTATTTTAGGTGAAGAGAAGGAGATGAATAATATCCAAAACAACAAAGCGATTGAAAAAATTCGTCAGGCAATATCCCAAATCAGCGAATTGCTTTCACTACATGGAAAACTTTCCTGTATCCACTCGCTGAAACTTCTATAAAATAAGTTCCCGCTGCCAAATCTCGTCCGGCATCCATAAAGCCCGTTACATTATCGCTTTGCTCAAGGAGGCGTCCGCTCACATCAAAAATGCTGACTTGTACGACTCGTTCTGATAATATACGTATGGTATTAGAAAACGGATTGGGATATAAAAAGATTCCGGGAGAAGAATTTTCGGAGTACTTGATTCCTGCACATGCATCAAAAATGATGTAAATAGTATCCCTGTTGACACAGCCATCTGCATTTGTCACACGTATAGAGACGGGCTTAGAACCAAAGCCTGTTCCGGAACTATCCACTTGAATAGCCGGCGTCGTGCTGCCATTTGACCAAAGTATTGAACTGAAGCCCGAACCGGCAGTAAGTGTAACTGAGGCGTTTGCACAAACAAGTGTATCCAAACCTAAATTTACCGCGGGGACACCGTTTACAACCATGTCATCCGACTCTGAATCGGAACAACCATTTACATCTGTGTACCTGTAATTAATTGAATAGATACCCTGACCTATAGCGGGATTAAAAATTCCGGCATTGACACCGGTTCCTGTGTATAATCCTCCTGTTGGAGTACCGCCCTGAAGCACAAGAGGACTTTCATTGGCACACACAGGAGTGAATGCATTTAACTGCACAACCGGTGCAGGATTAACCTGAACAGGATTTGCCGCTGATCCTGTACAATTGAATAAATCGGTGTAAGTATAGGTAATAAGATAAGTACCGGGACCAATAGTTGGGTTAAAACTTCCTGAGCTTACCCCTGTTCCGCTGTAATTTCCTCCGGCAGGAGAACCGCCATTCAGACTGATCGGGCTGACATTAGAACAAGTAGGAGCGAAGAAATTCAACGTGACATTTGGCAATGGCTTCACAGTCATCGTCCGCGATGCCATTCCGGAACATCCATTAGCATCATTAACCGTATAGATAATCGTGAAGTTTCCAATTCCCACATTTGGATCAAACACCCCATTGGTCACGCCTGTTCCGCTGTACACTCCTCCAGCAGGTGATCCTCCATTTAGTGTTACCGATGAAGAATTCACACACACCGGAGAAAAACTATTTTGAAAAACAATAGGAGCCGCTTTCACTATGATATTCTGCTGAGCGGATGAGGAGCAGGTTCCACTAACTATATAGGTATATGTAATAGGAAATGTTCCGGGACCTGTAGCAGATGGGTTGAATTGTCCAAGACTGACCCCGCTTCCACTATATACTCCGCCGGCAGGTGTCCCTCCAGTTAAAGTAATGGTAGATGCATTGGAACACACATCCGATAAAGCCGATAGGTTTACTACCGGCTGCGAAACAACCTGTATGGAAGATGTTGCAGATCCCGAACAACCTGCTGCACTGGAATATGAATATGTAATTGTATGTGTTCCCAGTCCGGCTGCTGCAGGATTAAATGTATTTGCGCTTACACCCGGACCTGAATAAGTTCCTCCGGAAGGCAAACCTCCGCTGAGTGCAAAAGAAGAAGAGTTAATACAAGTCGGATTTAATGCTGCCATGCTGACTACCGGAGGAGTATTTACCAGTATTGTTGTTGTTGCCGAGGCGGAACATGAATTTGTGGAAGTATAAGAATAAGTAAGAATGTGAGTACCGGCTCCTGCATTTAAAGGTGAGAATTGTGAACCACTAACACCCGTACCTGACCAAACACCTCCTCCGGGTGAACCTCCGCTCAATGTAAATACTGCTGAATTAATACAGACAGGTGAAATGGCAGCAGCCGTCACAATAGGAGCTGCATTTACGGTAATACTCTGTTGCGCGGAATTCGAACATGAATTCGCTCCTGTCACGCTATAGTTAATCGTATGTACACCCGCACCTGCGGATGCCGCATTAAATAATCCTGAACTAACACCGGTACCACTGTACTGCCCTCCGGAAGGAGACCCTCCGCTTAGCTGAAAAAGTGATGAATTTGAACAAACGGCTGCGAATGGGGATAAACTAACTGATGGCAATGCCAAGACCTGAAGTGTGGCACTGCTTGCACCGGAACATCCACCACCACCGCTTATTGTATAGGTAATTGAATGATTTCCGACACCGGCTACTGAGGGATTAAATATTCCACTACTCACACCGGCTCCGCTATAAGTACCCCCGAGTGGGGAGCCACCGGTGAGGGCAAATGCTGTAGTATTAAGGCAAACTGAATTAAAGTTTGAAAGCGTAACTGTTTGCGGAGTTATAACTATAATAGAAGATGTTGCACTTTCGGCGCAACCATTAGCGGCGATATAACTATACGTAATTGTATGTGTCCCCGATCCTGCAGACGAAGGAGTAAAGACAGAACCACCAACACCCGGACCGGAATATGTCCCACCGACAGGTGACCCTCCGGTTAAGGTGAAAGCCGAAGCATTCAGGCAAACAGATGCAAGAGCACTGAAAGTCACAGTTGGCGCCAATTTTACTACAATATTTCTTTGAGCAGAATTTGAGCACGAATTTGCTCCGGTATATGTATAGGTAACAGGAAATGTACCATCTCCTGTCGCTATTGGATTGAACAAACCTCCACTTACTCCATTCCCGCTATAAACGCCACCTGCAGGTGATCCTCCGATTAATTGAAATGCAGCCGTGTTTGAACAAACATCCGCGAACGGAGATAGTGCAACTGAAGGTAGTGGCAATACCTGTAAAGTAGCTGTGCTTGATCCGGAACATCCGGCACCCCCACTTGTAGAATAAGTAATAGTATGAGTTCCGACACCTGCAATTGAAGCATCAAACATGCCGCCTGAAACTCCCGGACCACTATAGGCACCACCTGCAGGTGCTCCTCCGCTTAAAGCGAAAACAGGTGTATTCTGACAAGCCGGATTAAATGCTGAAAGTGTAACAACTTGCGGTGGGATTACTGTAATGCTTGAAGATGCTGAGTTCGTACATGAATTTACATTCGTGTAAGAATAAGTAATTGTGTGAGTTCCTGCACCCGCAGTCGACGGAGAAAACTGTCCGGCACTAACTCCGGTTCCGGAATAAGTTCCACCCGAAGGAGATCCACCTGTCAATACAAAAGGAGATGTTGATGTACACACTGATGAGAATGTACTCAATGATACAGACGGGAGAGCGTTGACAAGCTGATTCGTGGTTGCGGTCGCTGCGCATCCATTAGCTGCAGTGTATGAATAGGTGATAACATGCGTACCGGTTCCTGCAGTGGCCGGATTAAAAATTCCGCCACTAACGCCTGTACCGGAATAAGTTCCGCCGGAAGGTGATCCTCCAATTAAAGTAAAGGAGGAAGAGTTTACACATTTTTGTGACAACGCTGACAGACTCACAGTCGGGGCTGTCAATACACTTACAGATACCTGGCTGGCTGCCTGACATCCACTTCCGTTTGTACCAGTCACAGTATAGGTTGTTGTTATAGTGGGTTTTGCAATCACACTTGCACCTGTAGTAGTATTCAAGCCAGCAGATGGTGTCCAGATATAACTAACCGCGCCGCCCGAAGAAAGTACTGAAGAATCACCCGGACAAATACTTGCATTGCTTGCACTCGACGTGATGCTAAAACTATTTGTCAGAATATTCGCAGTCGGATATCCTTGCGTATTATAATTAGTAAAAACATTATAGCCATTGTATTCAATAACGGCAAAGTGATAAGTTACTCCGGTACTGAGGCCGGTGAGGGTAACAGAACTGCCTGCACCATTATACACAACATAATTTCCATTTCCTAAATGAGTTCCGGAACCAAAAACCGAACTTGCAGAATATAAATTCCCATCTACAGGTAAGCTATTTACTGCAGCGGAAGCACGTGCAACAACTATCCTGTTAGCACCATTACCCGATGTCCACACCAGTTGAATATTAGTGCAATTTGTAAGAGATGCATTGAGCAGACTCGCAGCTGTAGTGGGCTGAGTTGTTACTGCAGGAGAAATCTTTGATACAAAATAATCTGCCAATGGATACCCCTGAATAGATGAACTCCCAAAATAAGCAGTATCGTTTGTAAATCCAGTCAGAAAAATATTGCCGGAGGTGTCTACGGCTGCCGCATACCCTGCATCCCGACCTGAACCGCCGGCCGTCTTCAACCATTGTATTTCTCCGGAATAATTTACCGCGGACAGCCAAATATCCCTGTTCCCTGCACTGAAGACATTGATACTGTCAAAATCTGCACGGTAGTCAAACATACCCGTGAAATAGACGAGTTGACGACGAGTATCAACTGCGGAACCATTCCCAAAATCTTCATAGATACCTGCATATTTTTTAGCCCACAATGCAGTGCCGGTCGGACTATATTTTGCAATAAATGCATCCGTATTACCACTTCCATTTAATGTGATGGAACCAAACTCTACCTGATCTTTAAAATATCCTGTAAAATATACATTCCCGAGTTCATCTGTGGAGGGTCCATAAGCACGTGTGGTATCACAGCATCCACCTATTGATCGAACCCATGCGAGTGTTCCTGATGTATTATACTTGGCTAATGCTGCACTGTACAAACTCCCGGTATTGTCTGATATATTTGTTCCACTAAAGTTTGCGGATTGAGTGTAGCTGGCCGTGAGGTACAAATTTCCCAAGCCGTCAAGAGTAATGTCACGTCCACGATCATCTCTCGTTCCTCCGGCCTTGATAGCCCATTGACGGGTACCTGATGAATTATACTTTGCAATAAAAATATCTATGCTCCCGCTTGAAGTCAGATTCTGTCCGCCAAAATTTGCTGTACCGGAGAAGCCTCCGGATATATAACTGTTTCCGACTGCATCAACAGCTATGGCTCGTCCACGGTTATCCCCTGAACCACCAAATTTTTTAACCCACTGAAACTCTCCATTGTTATTATACTTTACTAAATAGATATCATTGTTACCACCTGAGGTTATGCTATCGGTAGGGCTGAACTTACAAGTACCTTCAAATTCTCCGGTGACATATACGTTTCTATTAGCATCAAGCCCAATGGCAGAACCGGCATCCCCTTCCGCACTTCCGGCAGTTTTGAGCCACATAAGAATCCCCTGTGAATTGTACTTAGCGACAAATATGTCATGTTGACCTCTGGTATTCATAGTAACATTCCCAAACAAGGTGGAATATTCAAATTGACCGGCAACGTAGACATTGCCAGAATCATCTGTTGTAATGTCGTTTCCATATTCAAAACCTTGGGATTTCCCGTAATTCGCCCATTGGAAAGTTTGTGCTTCCAGTTCAAAAGCAAAGAAAGCAAGCATTAAAAAAGCTACAAAAGTTGTGTGAATAGATTTCATTATTTGATCATTTTATAATCCTAATAAAAACGCAGGATCGAAAAACTAGTTGATTCAAGTATGCCTGTTTTCTTGCTAATTTCTTACAGTAATACACTCCGAAAACCGATTTTTAAAATATCATTAAAGCAAATATATAAAATAGTGATTGTATTATGTTGTTTTATACAATCATTTTATCAAATAAATCAAATATTAATATGGATTAAACCAGATGGTGGCTTTGGATCAAAATGGGGAAAATTACCTTCCGTTTCTTATGAAAGGAAGATGAACGCTTTTGCTGAGAAGAAAAGGATGCTGATTTCATCAAAAAAAAGGGTTATTGGAAGCAGAAAAATGTTACAAAACCAGTCTGGATTAGTCTGAGTTTTTTACCAGTTTAAGTTCATGGATATAAATAGAATATTGTTGCCCCCTGAAAGTCAATTCACTCTTTTCTGATCGCACATCGAAACCCTCTTTGGAAAGATTAACAAAAAAAGACTGTGCAAAAGCACGATTAGGTTCTGCTATCAACATGATTCCTCCAGGTTTTAACAATGCTTTAAATGTTCTGGTGAGATCACTAAACGATTTTTTTTCATAAGCAATATCAGAAGCAAGAACCAGATCTGCTATAAGTCCCGGATCTGGATTCCGCCAGTCCATCAATTTGAACTCCGCATTAGCTTTATTATTAAGTTCCCAGTTTCGTTTTGCCAGATCCAGCGCATCCTGTATATAATCCGTAAATACTACCTGTGCTCCCAGTTGTCCGGCAAGTATCCCGGGCAATCCAAGACCACACCCTAATTCAAGCACCTTCATACCAGGCTTGATATACTTTCTTGTAATCAAAAACTCAGACAAGCTCACCGCGGATGGCCAGATGTCAGCCCAATAAGGAATTCTTTCATCACGAACATCCTCATGCTCCTCACCTTTGCTTATCAGGTCTTCAAACAATTCGTCGATATTTGAAATTGTCTCGATGTAAATACGCCTGTCACCAATCGCAATTTCATTTCTTTGTGTTTGAGGGAGAGACATGTTTTTGAGAAATATACTAAACAGAAAAATTTTCAGAGTCTAAAGAAAAACAATTAGTGGATCACAATAATCCTTTTGGTAGATTGTAATTCATCTTTAAATAAGGTAACAAAATAGATTCCGTCAGCATATTTCTCAGTTGAAAAAAGTTGTCCACTATTCTCAACCCGTTCTTCAGAAAGGATTCTACCGTATGAATCTGAAATTCTGATACGGTAATTAAGAGTAGGATTTTCGTAATTTAGTTCAAGAACAAAATTATGTCCCGCAGGATTGGGATATAGTTGGAAAGATGGAGGCATAGAGATTTCTGTTGTTCCCATACCAAGCGTATCCTGCAAATAAATTTGCACTCCTCCTCCATACAAACCAATAAGCATATCAACTCTTCCATCATCATTGATATCTCCCCCACTGACTGATATGTTAAAGGTGGTTTTTACGCCTTGAAATTGTGTGATAAGTGTATCCTCCCTTATGTAAGTTCCAAGAATATTTCCATCAATCCCACCATATTTATATATATCACCCTTCATGCAGGCTACTAACATATTATAGCCGCTACTGTCTTCATAAACAAAAGGGATTGAAAAACCATCTATATATCCCGGAGTTTGCACATTAATACCACCTAAGGTATCTTTTGTTGGTTGGGAAAGAAAAAATGGAGACGCCGCGGTTCCAACATTTTCAAAATAGGCAATGACACCACTCTTTTTACCGATAATCAGATCGAGTTTATTATCACGATTGAGGTCAATTAACTGAGGACTGCTGAAATTACCTATGTCAATTCCAAAATAAGAAGCTGCATTAAAAATAAAATTTGCAGGCATCCCGACTCCGGCAATATTTTCAAATCTATATAAGCCTCCGTCCTGATAACCTACCAACATATCCAAATCTCCATCACCATCCAAGTCACCGAAAGTTGGAAACAATGGACCATTGATAGGATAAGCGGACAATCCGGAGTAATCATTTGTTACAAATTCAAAAGCCGGATTCGTGCTTGTCCCGGTGTTTTTGTACAGACTTAATCCGTGTTGAACAATTCCGCCTGGTTCCGTACTGCTTACATTTCCAATAATCAGATCCGACAAACCATCCGCATCTGCATCAAACAAAACCGGTGTGGCTCCTTCTCCTACATCCAGCATTTCATTCTGTAGAAAACCATTCAGGATAAAGTCAAATACCGGCAAATTAGTTGTTCCGGCATTTTTATAAAATAAGACTCCTTGTTTATTTTCGAATTCATTATGGCCTACCAACAAATCCTTGACCCCATCATGATCAGCATCAATGTATGCATGAGTTGTAAAGGCATTCAATTCAACCGGCGTATCATAGGAAGGAAACAAAGTGTCTTGTGAATCCATGTCAGCGGAAGAGAATGTCCCTCCGTTAAAAACCAGTAAACTATTTTGTGCTCCAGAGTCACCAATGAGTGCGTCCATGTCACCATCATCGTCAATGTCGAGGGTGTAAATTCCTGCATATGTATCGTCTTGTAGGGCTAGTTCGTAGCCGAACATTTCCTCAGGTGGAGTAGCCATGATGCAAGTGATGTGGTATTGTCCAACTGCTACATTTGAATACGCTCCGGTTCGAAGCGCGAAATTTCCCCAGGCATAGGTCTCAAGTACGTACTTGCTCAATGAATCGCACACGCCATAATTCTCCATGGATAAATTTTTATAAAAGGCGAAAGTCCCCACACAAAAAAATTGCTGACCAAGTACATCCATATCCCCGTCGCCATCTATGTCATTGAAATGGGGCATGAGAAAACCACTGGCAAAAATCCCTGCAGGCGTTCCACCTCCATAATCTGCTTTCATCATGGAATCAACGGCAGTAAAATGTATTGAACCGGGCTGTGAATCATTTCTGAATTGAAGAATACCGTTATTGGTAACACCTGTGGTAAACAAATCTGCCTTGCCATCACAATTATAGTCATAGAACAATGCCCATCCACGCAACGCGGGCATTTGCTCAGCAATTTCAGGAGCATAACGGTAACTATTGATACCACCTGTACCTGTGTTAATGTAAGTCATGCAACGATTATTCGATCGGTCATAAACAAACAGATCTTCAAGTCCGTCACTATCAAGGTCTACAGCTGAAAACACCGGAAAATTGATACCTCCTGCCCAGGGATGTTGTAAAGCGTTCCCTCCGACGGTTACCGGAATATCCTGCTGGAGTTGAAAATAATTTTGTGCTGAAGCAGAAGCCACAGTGAAACAAAAGAAAATAAAAAATAGAATTCGCATGATTCCAATTATCGTATAAAATTACGAAGAATCAAGGGACTGGCACAGTTTTAAGTAAAAAAATACGCCGCTGCAGGAGCTAAATTTGCAGCGACGTATTCTCAATGAAACACAAACTATCTTATACTGATCTTTCCGCTATTGATCTTTCCACTTTGTGTATTGATTAAACGAAACAAATACAATCCGGAAGCGAGGTCTTTTCGATTCAACTCAATCACAGTTCCATCGGATTCCATGGCACTTACCATTTGACCTTTCACATTAAACAATTCCAGCAGCATAGTTTCAGTCTTTGGATTTTTGAAGCTGAAATAACCTTTGCTATCCATTGGATTTGGATAGAAGAATATGCCATCGTCCACCAGAACTGATTCTGAAATTCCTACAGGAATAACTAGCACCATAGTATTCCAGGTAGTATTAGTCACCACTGCCGGATTGAAATCAAAGTAAATATACGCGGTGTTCTCTATGCGGGTTGGATCAGGAAGATTTGGAAGGGGACTGATTCTGTATCTCACATAACCATGGCTGTTTGGTTCATCGACAACACTGTCGGCCAACAAAATGTTATCAAACATAAACACCACAGCTCGATTACTGTCAACCGAAGTCTGAACAGAATGGCTGGAAGCGAGCACCTCAAGCGTACTGATATCAAGTGAGGCATCAAGAGTATCGCGAATATACACGGTGAAGGCCGTATCAGTTCCTGTATTCTGGAAACGGATCAGATATTCAAGCGTTTCGGAGTTAAGCGTATAATGCATGACATCGTCTACACCGGCTGGAAATACCGCTTTATCATTAGGGTCATAAGAGCATACTACAGTGGCGGAATAGTCCTTCGTAACCTGGAACTGTTGAATTCCTAAACCATCCTCAACAATCAGGGTCGCAGAATAATGGATCTGTCCACTACCCGGATTTACCATCACAATACTTATGCTTCTGAATTCCATTGGTTGTAGATTTGTGAAATCCCAAAAAAGTGTATCACCATTCTGACTGCTTATTGAAGGAGTCGAATTACTAAATGTGGTATTTGGACTGTGTATCAGATACACTCGGCCTTG
The DNA here is from genome assembly GCA_964355885.1 of uncultured Flavobacteriales bacterium. GTDB lineage: Bacteria > Bacteroidota > Bacteroidia > AKYH767-A > 2013-40CM-41-45 > QQVM01. The sequence continues at coordinate 22,846 of CAYHFJ010000020.1, read as the reverse complement.
ACAAACTACATTGCTGCTATTTGAATAACTTAGTTGGGAAGCAACCGAAGAAAAACAGCGGGCAAAATTTGGATTATAATTTACTGCACAGGTATAATCAGGAAGAGCGGAACGAAATCCGAAATCAAAACCAGACTGATTTCCTGTATTGGTGAATGTGTATGATGGCTGTGTTGTCAGGATAAAATTCGGTGCTCCTGCTGCATTGTAACTCAAGGTATGAGTCCCTAATGAGGCACCAAACTGAAACGTTCCGGCAGAATTACTAAATGCATAAGAACTATCGGGATCAAGGTAGAGGCGCATATTTTGTATAGGAGGCTCTCCAAGATCAAATGCTCCGTTATTGTTTGAATCGAAATAACAATTCCCACTCAGATAGGATGGTGCTGCAGTAATAATTAATGCATCTTCCAAATAGTAGTAAACACCATTCACCCTAACAACAAGATCATAAGTACCGATTGGCGCCCCGACAGGGATCTGATAAACCAGTTGAGCATTCGTCGAATCCAACACCAAAAATGAATTCGTTCCAATCGAATACTGAGATGTCGGAACCGTTGTTCTTCGAATAAATGAGGATCCAATGTTTCCCCACGGATTTCCTCCTGCTAAAAAAAGCAAGCGGGAAGTTATATTTGAATTTATTGTCTGGCCTTGATAAGCTACAGCAGGTGAAATAGATGTAATCCCATCAAGCATTCCAAAATCCAGTCCGCTTACATTTGCACTATTTACAGTAAAACTAAAACTCGCTGAATCAGAACTTATCACGTAAGCATGTGAGGATGACATATTATATGTAATCGAATAATTTCCATTACTTAGTCCAATAGAATAGTCTCCATTTGCATCTGTGAGTACCGATTGATTTATCGGTAGTAACGTTAAAGACTGACTTTGCAGGGGCAGTTCCCCGACGTCAAAAATTCCGTTTTCGTTCTGATCATAATATACTTTTCCACTGACGTACCCATCAGGAGCAACGACAGTGAATGCACCTGTAACACTATAAGGCTGAAGGTTACTCCCCGGCTGAAACGGATCTGTTGTTGTCAATTCAAGATCATACAAACCCAATGCAGAAGAAGAAGGAATCGAGAAGACAGCAGTGGCATTCTGCGGATCTATTACATTCACATTCAACGTTGCCCATCCACTGGACTGGTCAAATACCGGTATTACATTTGCACCTTGTCTCAGGTTGATATCATAGATATTGCCCCAAGGGGATAAAACGACCTGGAACAAATTTGTTCCTGTTATTGTAGTATTCAGATTTTGTTGCCCCGCATAGCCACTATTCGGAGTAATTCCGTTGAGGGTCTGTGCCTGAGAAAAGTTGGCAATCAGAATCCAGGAGAGAAGAAAGTAAAGTTTTTTCATGGTATTTATTTTTGGTTTGGTTAAACAATATCAGGGGGTAGCATAAGCTTACATTTAATTTTATCCGGAATCCCATTCCTGAAAAATGGCTCGGGTGAAATTATGAAATATTAACACTAAAAAAAACTGCGATAAAGTCTGCATTAGAATAGATTGAAAAAAATAATCTTCAAATTTATCAATTCGACTTAAACCAAAATGACAAATAGGATGAACTCACTCAAACTATAAGTGAATGTACCTATTTCTTAGGCAAGTGATGATCAGATATTAACCAATTGAAAAAAATCAGGAGAGGGAAAGTCATAAACTTAAAAACTCAGGATTGATACATGTTAACTTGATTCTGAAACAGTATGAAAGAACGAAATGCGTTAAAAACCTACGCACTGCCGGAATCCTTTATTCAAAGGCTTTCAATCCATAAACACGCGTAGAGGAAGCCGGGAATCTCTTAGACAAACACGGACTAAATAACCTAAGAAGTTACAAGCAGGATTATCCTGAGCAGATCTCCCGGGGTAAATAGTCATTAACGACATTCCGTTGATAAAAACCAGTCCGGTAGCGTGTTTCAGGATTATCTTTAAAATTTAATTTATATTTTTGTTGCCTGTAGTACAACACTGGTGTCTGTTTAAAATTTAGCACTGGAATTAATTAACCTTGAATTTTTAAGCATTCACCAAAAAACGTTTAAAAAAGTTAAAAAATCAGCTATATTCACACAAGATTCTAAAACTGGAACTATTCTCGAAAAATTACTACTTGCTCTAACTATGAATCACTTTTTAAGGTCGGCTTTCAGAGCCGGAATTCCGCTTTTTTTAAATCTTCTAATTTCAACTATTTCACAATCACAAGTGCTGATTAATGAAATATGTCCGTCAAATATCTCCAATAAACTAAATGAGAATGGTGAGTATGATGACTGGATCGAAATTTATAATGATGGTAGCAATCCTGTTAATATGGGTGGCTACGGGCTTTCAGATGAAATTGCAAAACCCTACAAATTTATTTTTCCTTATTTTGAATTAGGTCCTGGTCAAAGAGTACTTGTTTTCGCCTCTGACATTAACCGCACCGATCTGAGTAATCATTGGGAGACGGCAGTGAGTGCACAAACAACATGGAAGTATTTTATAGGAAATTCGCAGCCGGATACAAATTGGCGAAATTTAACTTTTAATCACTCGAGTTGGTCATCCGGACAGGGAGGTGTAGGTTTTGGAGATGGAGATGATAACACTGTAATTGCTCAAAGCAAATCGGTGATGATGCGAAAGGAATTTTTCGTACCAGATACCGGAAATATCGCAAGTGCGGTTTTTAATATTGACTATGATGATGGATTCGCCGCTTTCCTGAATGGAGTCGAGATCGCACGCGCTAATCTGGGAGTTCCGGGAGATAGATCGGCTTATAATGAATATGCTACCAGTTCCCACGAAGCTATGATGTACCAAGGACACGATCCTGATTCATTTTATATCGAAGCATCATTTCTCAAATCAATATTACTGCCTGGGGTAAATGTTCTTGCTGTACAAGTGCATAATCAAAGTTCAAACTCAGGAGATCTTTCAGCGATTCCGTTTTTATCGTTTGGAGTCTTGAGTTCAACACAAACATTCTCATCTGTACCTTCCTGGTTCAGATCACCAGGCAGCCAGTACTTTCAGGCAAACTTTAAATTAAGCCGTGAGGGAGAAACTCTCTTGCTCACAGACAACAACGGACTGAATCTTGATCAACAACAATTCCCTCGCATGGATCCCAACCATTCAATGGGGCGTTCTTCAGACGGATCTTCCACATGGTGTATTTTTACAAGTTCAACTCCACTGGGATCGAATTCCAACTCCACTTGTTATCCGGGCTATGCCAGCGATCCGGTATTTTCGCTTGCAGAAGGATTTTACAGTTCTTCACATTCCTTGAGTTTGTCTACTTCAATGAGCGGAACTAAAATCAGGTACACTACCAATGGTGATGAACCTTCATCCGGCTCCACTCAATTTAACAATTCCATCAATCTGAATAGTACAAAAACAGTGCGTGTCAAAGTTTTTAAAACGGGTTATTTGCCCAGCCCCACCTTTACGAAGACCTATTTTATCAATGAGGATATTGACTTACCTGTAGTTACGATTTCAACTGACCCGGATAATTTATGGGATAACAACTCAGGAATATACGCGACCGGACCGAACGCAGGTTCATCCTATCCTTATTTTGGTGCCAACTTCTGGCAGGACTGGGAGAAACCTGCAGCTATTGAATACTACGATAAAAACAATAACCGTCAATTAAGTTTCGATGCTAACATTGAAATTTTCGGAAACTATTCTCAGGCAAAACCTCAGAAAAGTTTTGAGGTTAAATTAAGTGCTGAGATGGGCACTTCTGAAATTGAATATTCTTTGTTTCCTGACAAACCACAAATTAAGTCTACAGATAACTTTGTTTTGAGGAATTCGGGCACAGACTGGAACGAAGTTCATTACCGGGATGCATTTATGGAACGCGTTATGAAAAATACACATTCCGGTTATTTGGCAAGTGACCCTGTTGTTGTATTTCTAAATGGAGCATACTGGGGGGTGTACACTGTTCATGAAAATCATGATCAACATTGGATCAAGAGCAACTTTGACCTGGGCAAGGAAGACATTGATATGCTAATTGAAGCTGGAAATATTACTACCAAATTCGGGTCAGATAATAGTTTTTGGGACATGTTTAATTATGCCACGAATCAGAATCCAAATGGTCAGCAATATTACACGGACATGGCTGAGATGCTGGACGTGAATAATTTTGTGGACTATATGATCGCGGAAACATATTATGGAAATGGCGATTGGATGGGTGATTGGACTAATAATATTAAAATGTGGCGTCCTCGGGCTTCTGGTGGAAAATGGAAATATCTATTATATGATCTCGATATGGGATTGGGATATTCTACTAATGTCAGCTTTAATAACATTGGGCTGGCAAGAAATCCCGCATCTCAGAGTTATACTTCGGACATGTTTGACGCCCTTTTACAGAATTCAAGCTTTAAAACTTATTTTATAAATCGTTATGCTGATCTGATTAATACCATTTACAAATCATCCAACATGACTCCGGTGTCTCAGGGATTTGAGGACATTATGAGACATGATATGGCCGATCACTTTGCAAAATGGCCATCTTTCAATGGTGAAAATTACAGCATCAGCACTTGGAATAGCAGAATAAATTCAATGGAGAGTTTTATAAGTAGCCGACCTGCAAAAGTAAGGGGCCATATTCAAAGTGAATTTAGTCTGCAGAGTCAAGTTACACTTACTTTAAATGTAAACCCTTCCGGAGCGGGTCGAATACAAATCAGTACAGTCAATCCAACAAGTTACCCATGGTCCGGAGTCTATTTCCGCGGAAATCCTGTTACCATTACCGCGCTTCCCAATCCCGGATATGAATTTGATCACTGGAGATCCAATGTAGCTATCAGCTCCAACAATTCGAATCAGGAACTCACAATTAATTTTACATCAACAGATCAGATAACAGCTTATTTCAGTGGCTCCTCTGAGTCACCTAAGATCACTATTTCAGAAATAAATTATCATTCTTCCTCTACATCTGATGCAGGTGACTGGATTGAACTGCATAATTATGGAACAGTAGATCTTGACATTTCTAACTGGAAAATAAGGGATAAAAATGATTATCACACATTTAATTTTCCTCTAAACACCGTTCTAGAAGCGGGAGAATATCTTGTCGTTGCAGAGGATCTGACAAAATTCCAAACCTATTTTCCACAAGTTAGTAATGTTACCGGCCCCTTGGGATTCGGATTCGATAATGGAGGTGACGAGGTTCGACTGTTCGATTATCGAGAAACAGATATTCTTGAAGCAATATTTGATGATCAATATCCATGGGAGATAAACCCTGATGGTTTGGGCTATACTCTGGAATTATCCGATCCGCTTGTAAACCTTAATAGTGCCGGTAACTGGTTTAGTGGCTGCGTAGGTGGCTCACCAGGTCGGGCATACACTGCTACAAGTGCAAATGTGAGTATTTCAGGCCCAACAGAATTCTGCGATGGTGGAAGTGTGGAACTTTCAGCAGGCTCTACTTCAGGGAATACCTATCAATGGTATAATAACGGGAGTATCATTTTTGGGGCAACACAACGCAATTATACTGCTACTGATGCCGGAACCTATTCTGTTAATGTAACAAATCAAGGGTGTTCGGTATTCTCATCCAATGTGAATGTGAATGTACTGACGCAAGGTCAGACACCTGTTGTTTCGAGCAACTTTAGCTGTGGCCCGGGAATTATTTCACTTCAAGCACTTGCAAATGATACCATTTTCTGGTATGAGGTTTCCAGTGGAACCCTTCTTGCAACCGGCCCTTTTTATACCACCCCTCAATTACAAAGTACAACACAATTTTATGTAGTAGCAGGAAGCAGCTGTCCAAGTACACCCTTACTCGTAACCGCCGCGGTATATAATCAACCCTCTGTCTACCTCGGTGCGGACACGGCTTTTGAAGCAGGCTATAGCCTTATACTGGATGCCGGTCCGTCCTTTACAAATTACAGCTGGTCCACTTCCGAAACTACACAAACCATTGAAGTAAGCAGTGCAGGTACATATTCTGTTACAGTTACCGATACAAACAATTGTACGGCCACCGATGTGATAGGGGTTACGACCTATACAGGGCTGTTCGGCACTTCAGGAATCACAGGTTCATTGAATGCCTACCCCTTGCCGGCTCGTGATAAAGTAACTCTGGAGTATATTAAAACAGTTTCATCCGAAACTAACATACGCTTGTTCAATCCTGAAGGAAGACTTGTCTATTTTGAATCCATTCACGCTTCCCCGGGTCCACAAAAAGTAGAACTCCACTTGCAGCACCTGAGTTCGGGAATTTATTTCTTGTCCTTGGAGCAAGATAATCGTGAAGAGGTAATCCTGCTCCCACTTGAATAATATACAGTAACCCGGACATAAAAAGGAAATTTGAAATTAATCCGTTAACCAAAATGATATTGGTTATCGGATTAATTTCGTTTTACAAATGTAGCATTAAGCTTTTTTTGAACATCAACATTACGGGTGAAAAGCGGGGGAACTCAGGGAATAAACTAATTAAAGGCTCGACAAGCTGGCATTTTGCTTTATTTTAGGAACAAAGCGATTCTACTACAATCGTCAGATACTCTGAGACACTTTTATATCTCCAATTATTAATTAATTTGCATTGCTTTTCAACCTGAACAGTTATCTTTAAAGACATCAGGCTGATTGAAAACCTCAAAATAAATTATGCGAAGATTTTTGCTGCTTTTGCTTTTCATCTTCAGCTCCGCTAAACTACTTCACTCGCATGAACTTCCTGTCGACACCATCAACAAAGAAAAATTAACTAAGGGATACGAACTGGATCAAGGCTGGCTTTTCAGCATACATGACAGCATAGAATTTTCGCAATTAAATTATGATGACATAAAGTGGGCACGGCACAGTGAAGAAAAGGCTGAAAATTTTCTGGATTCCCTTTTCAAACAACCACCTTTCATCCTTTGGTTCAGGATACATTTTTTGGTCGACAGCACTTTGCACCAGAAAATTGTGACACTGCAATTTATAGTTAAAGATGCGTGCGAAGTTTATCTGGATGGGAAGAAACTTCAATCCTTTGGAACCTTGAAAACCGACAATCAACAAGGTGTTTCAGGATTCACTTTGAAACCGATCCCGATCCCACTAATTTTGAACAGTGGTGAACATTTGTTGGCTGTTCGCTATTCTGGTTTCGGTAAAGGAGGAGATCAACGTCCGCTGCAATTTGACGTGATTCAAACTGATACCGGTTTTGAAGCAACCTTTTCTACCATAGAAAATACCTTAGCTGATTTAGCAGACACCTCTGATGTTTTCATCTACGCTTTCTTCTCTGGAATATTTATCACACTCAGTCTATTTCACCTGATCCTCTTTCTTTTTTATCGTAACAACAGGATAAACCTTTACTATAGTTTATTTACCTTTTTGCTTTTTATCATCTTTTTTGGAATTTATAAAATCACCGGTGGATCTGATTTGTATACTACAACCTTGATCGGCATACTTGAAGTGGCATCAATACTAAGTGTCCCCCTTTTGTTTATTACTTTATTATACCAGATTTTTTATAAAAGAATACTGATTTATTTCTGGATACTCGGAGCAGCATTAACTACAGGACTACTGCTATTGATTTATTCAGAAATGCAGAATATAGGTGGTCTGTTGATTCTGGTTTACATTCTGCTCAGTCTCGTCGAAATTTTGCGTGTTTATATCATAGCATGGAGAAAGAAAAAAGAAGGAGCGGGAATTTTTCTATTCGGAATACTTATTCCACCAATTGGTACTTTAGGACTTGCGCTGGCAGCCTATATACTTAAAGCATTCGGGCTGGAAAGCGTTTCAACGGTTATCGGTGCTTCACTTAACTCCTTCTTTGCCTACAGCATGCTCTTAAGTGTTTCAATCTCCATGACAATCTATCTGGCGAAAGAATTTTCGCGTATCAACTTAAAACTTTCAGGGCAATTAAGTGAAATCAAACATTTGTTTCAAAAAACCATTTTTCAGGAAAATGAACGCAAACGAATTCTGGAAAATCAGAATATTGAACTTGAAAAAAAGGTAGAAGAAAGAACAAGAGAACTTGCGCTGAAGAACCGTGATATTCTTGACAACCTCAAGTATGCGCAACGGATACAATCTGCAATCCTCCCAGAAACCGGCTTAATTTTTAAGACATTAAAAGATTCCTTCATCTTGTATCGTCCAAAAGATATAGTGAGTGGTGATTTTTATACCTTCTCTCAAAAAAACGGAAAAGTGGTGATTGCAGCCGCTGATTGTACCGGTCATGGCGTAACCGGAGCTTTTCTAAGTATGATTGGCATTTCACTACTCAATCAGTTGGTAAATGAAGGCGGGCATACTGAGCCTGCTCAAATTCTGAATCTTCTCAACACCGGCATTGTAAGTGCATTGAAACAAAAAGCAAATGATGTGAGTGATGGAATGGATATCGCTATTTGCAGTTTTGATCTCAATAACAAGACCTTACAATTTGCAGGAGCGAACAGGCCATTATATATTATTCGAATGGGCATTCTTGAAGAAGTAAAACCGGACAAGCTGGCCATTGGTGGTTTTCGTTTGAATACGGAAGCATCCTTCAGCAATCACGAATTAACTCTTTCAGAAGGAGACAGCGTGTTCCTCTTCACGGATGGTTTTGCGGATCAATTTGGAGGAGAAAAGGGAAAAAAAATGCTCAGTAAAAGGCTCAGAGAAGAATTACTCTCAATGAAAGACCTCACAATGCATGAGCAGGGAATTAAACTGACACAGTATTTTGATCAATGGAAAGGGTCTAACGAACAAGTAGATGATGTACTATTAATTGGGATTAAAGTCTGACCAATAATTCCCATGATAAAATCTTCTAAAAAAAAACCGGGTTTCATTTAGTTTGCATATAGATGCAAACTAAATGAAACCCGGCAATATTTGGTACGAAAATTATTTCGCGATAGTTACTTTTTCAGAATACACATTGCCATCCATAATCAATCTTATGAAGTAAATTCCTTCAGAGAATGTATGAAGATCAATAGTATTGCTTTCCTGTACACCTGCCTGGTTGAATACTTCACGTCCTGCAACATCATATAGAGTAAGTTTTGCCGAAGCATCACCTTCTTTGATTTTAACAGTCAGCAAATTTGAAGCCGGATTCGGGTGCATTGTGAATACATCCTGCTTGTAAATCTGTGGAACACCAACAAAGAGTGGATCAAGAACATTGAAACGCAAAATGAAGGTAACTTCAAATCCGACTGATTCAACAGGCGACCATGCTGCAGATGGCGGAATTTGTGCAAAACCTGTATTAGGATGGAAGTTGAAAGATGTATACCCAAGTGTTACATTTTCAGAATATTCTCTGACACCAACAAAATAAGTTCCTGCAGCAATCTGATAAGGCGCTGAAGTAAAGCCTAAATTCAACCAAACACCATTAGCAGCATCACCTGCAGTAAATATATAGATCGGAGTACTTGCAATCAAACTCCCAGGTGAACTTGTGAATGTGTATAGTTCAACACTTACCGTATCACCTGCGGTCGGGGTGCGACAAAACAGAGTTACAGAACTTGCATAAGACTGTGCTGAAACAATGAACTTCTGTCCAAGCACACCACCGTCACCACCACCAATTCCAAGACTGCTTTCTATGATATCATTGTCAAGACCTAAAGTAGAATCAGTAACAGTTAAATCATACATAATTGTATCGTTGCTGGTGACGAGGTCAACCTGACTTCCTGTACTGAGCATTCCGGTAACGTTATACACACCCAATGAAGAAGCGGTAAAAGCGGCAGCAGAAGAAACATTAGATACTGCGCCGGATACAAAATTATACAAACGAGTTGTGTCCGTAAACAGGTTAGTTCCAGAACTGTCAACGTTCAGAATAAAACTTAAAGTGTCAATATCATTTGCACCCATGTTTGCTACATCCATATCCCAAAAATTAGGCCCGGATAAAAACTTAGGAACAAAAGTTAATGGAGGACTAAAATTTAGTGCTTGTGCCTCTGCATCAACGGCAGGAGGAACAAAATCATTTAGCTCATAGCCAAAGAGTCGATCATCCGGAGTTCCTTGAAGAACTCCAACGATGCTTCTTGCTCCACCCGCATCAAGTCCCCAGGTAATACAAAGTCCGCCTGCAAGTCCGCTTGTACCAGCAGCTCCAACATCAGACATAACATTATGCATTGCAAGATCGGGCATAGCTGTCGCGATATTTATGCGGCGCAGATCGCATTGTAACGGAGTGGAATTCTGGTCAAATGCCCAGATGTAAGGGCCACCGCTTGAATAATTATCGACAGCGATACCATACATTCCTGTCAAGCCATGTGCGGCGGCAGGAATTGCATTCAATAAGGTACCTGCACGGCTGATCAAATTGAGGTCAGAGCCATAATCAGAAACCCAAAAACCACCGGCTCCGCTATTTGCTGTCGAATCGTAAGCCAGGCCACGAACAAGTCCCGGAGCAACAATTGTGGATGTAAGAGTTTTAGTTACAGGATTGATTTCGAAAATACTTGTAGTGTTAGCACCTGCATAGATGTTTGTACCATCCCAGGTAAGCGCACGAACACCTGAAGTCGGTGTACCAACCCCAGCCACTTTGAAACGGGAAGTTATTGTTCCTGTAGCATCCAGAGTAAATAAAGAATCTGTACCCCAAGCAGAAACCCAGAATTCTGTTCCAGTCCATGTCACGCCGGCATTACCATTGCTTCCACGTGCAGTTCTAAGGTTATAATTAAATTGAACGTCAAACAATGCGTTGACTTGATTTGACGGATTAACTCTTCTGGCTTTTGAAAAGTCTTGAGAGTTAGATAGACTGTGCACATCTGTATTTGACGGGGCAGTAGCAACTCTGTCTGCTTGGGCAAAAACCAGAGTTCCGGTGCCAAGTAAAAGAGCGGTAGTGTAGAGTAATTTTCGTAACATAGTTTGCGTTGGGTTAAGATTTGAGGTCAAATGTATGAAACATTTAAGAGTTTTTTGAACATACTCTTGTCAAATTATTTGTCAAAAATGATTTTCGGAGCAGGAATTTAAGGGCAATTAGTTTTATGATAACAAGGACATTAGCAAGCAAATCCTGATATTATACTGTTTTATCAGTCATTTTAACAACTCTTCTGAGATTAGCCAATCCGAATAAATCAATCAGGAAGTTTTAATGATATTCCTCATATTACCCGTTTTCTTTATACCTTTTGCCTGAAATACAAGCTAATTTCAAGCTCGATATTATTTTTCACGAAAATTCAGACAATTCATCAGTGTTTTTACTTTCTATAAATTCAACAGGGATAAAAAATAATATAAAACAACAGGCTTATGATAAGCAACAATGATGTCTTGAAAAAATTGCGCGTTGCACTTGAATTAAAAGATGATGATATTATAAAAATATTAAAGCTTGTTGATTTTGAAATTGGCAAGACAGAACTCAGTGCTTTTTTCAGAAGCGAAGATCATCCTAACTACAAGCTTTGTGGCGACCAGGTTTTAAGAAATTTTCTAAACGGGTTGGTGATTTACAAAAGAGGACCAAGACCAAAGCCCAAATAAAAGGGATGAACACCAAGGCAGTCTTGTTGCCTAAACCTGCCGAAATAAGTGAGGATATATAACATTCCTACTCGCCCGCCAAATCAGGATGCACAAGAAAAGTGAGCGCTTTGCTTATCTGACTGAACTTAAGCCATTTTGGGTTGTGATCTTATGATTCCGGCAGAATCTTATATTGAAGCATCCGAAGCATCTGGCTATCAGGAACAAGTATGTAAATTCCGGACTCAAGCTGTCAGTACCGCTTTCTTCATATTTACCGGGTATTTTTCGCGTGTTCAGAGCTTTTAAATATAAAGTAGAGGCATCGTTCTTCATTCTTCACTTGATTTATCCAAAAATCATATTAATTTTACATACATTAAATACTACAGAATAGAATTACCTGAGGTTGTTGAAGAAGATTATTTTAATTATTTTTTCTACTCATAATTTAATCAAAATATCATGAAACGATTCATAACTCCTAGAACAATTTTTTTATTGCTTACAATGCTAATGAATTCAAATGAGTCTAAATCCCAATTTACACCAGGAACAAGTTTCGTTCATGAAACCGTACCTTATTGTAATAATGGAAATTTTGATAGTGTGATTAATACAGGAAATGATGCACAAGATGGAAACAATGTCAAAGAGATGAAGGTTAATGTTTGGGATGGAATAAATCCTGGTCTAGGCTGGCAGTACGATAATGGGCTAATTGACTGTCACATGAGTTTACCTATAAACACATTTGACCCTGATGTGGTGTTGATTGAAATTGAAGGATTACGACAATCTCCATTAATTACTTGGTTTGCTATTGTTGTATACGAAGATGCTAGTTCCGGTGCCCTCTATTGCGATATATACGAATATGATTTAGCTAATAATACATTTGCCTCTCCTGGCTATTCAACTCATAATCAAATCGCATCATCTGCGAATGGCCGATTAAGCTCAATAAATATAGATGCTGTTTCATCTGGTTATTATGTAATTGTTTGGGATGATATTAACGGTAATGGAATATGGGCAATTGAAGGCAGCGCACCTATTGCGCCTAGTGGAACGGCCGTTAATAGTATCGCGAAGGGCGAATCGCCTGATGTTGCATTGCTTCAACGTGCATCTAATAATATAGGAATTTATGTAACATTCATAGATAATTCAGGTTCTGAAATCCATGTCAATGAATCACACAGTAATTCGGGATTAAATTTTGGTAGTGCATTTTGGAACTATAATGGCTATATATTACCAACTAATCATACTTACTCTCACCCACGGATTGCATGCCCTGCTTTTACTGTTTGTGGAAAGGAATGGACAATAGTTTTCGAAGACAAAACGGCATCCACAAATGACATTTCAAGTGTTTCCATGTGGTGTTATGGTCCAGGTTATAATGGAATAAAAGCATATAATTATACAGACGGAGGCGCTAATAGCCCTATGGCAATTAATAGTGGAAATAATAATATATTTCCTGTAATAACATACGACAATTCAAATAGATATAAAATAATCGGATGGGAAACTGATTACCCCACAATTTTTAATTCAATCCCAACTTTAATTGCAATAAATTGTAATTATGACGGCACGTTTGCAATTAGTTGTTCCCCCGATTATTTAATTGTACCTAAGCCCTATCACGATGGTGACATTTCTTTATCAGTTTCAGGAAGATATTTCTCAAAAATACTTTACACATTTTACGAATATGGGCGCTCAGATATCATGTTTAAAGACGTTGTTTCATGTTCTTCTGCTTTGAGACATAGAAATCCAGAAAGTACCATTATTGAGGACTCAGATGAGATAGATATTATTCCGAACCCATTTACAGAAAGATTAAAAATTTTGATGTCATCACCATTTGACGAAACTATTCAAGTTAAAATTAGCAATATTTCTGGAGCGAATTTATTTTTAGCTTCTGGAAAGCCCGATGAGATTAATAAATTATTGGAAGAATTTTCAAGTGTCCTACCTAATGGGGTTTACTTCTCAAGTATAGAATATAATTTTTCTGGAAAGGTTGCCACTAAAAAATTAATAAAATTAGGCCAATAATAATGATTAGACTATAACAAATCAATAATCAACTAATCTGAAAAAACTGAACATAGCACTACTATTGAAAAATGACGATTTTATAAAAATACTCAATCTCGTTGACTTTGAAATTGAAAGACAGAGTTCTGCTCTTTTTTCATGAACGAAGATAATTCGAACTACAAGTTTTGAGGCGATCAGGTTTTACGAAATTTTATCAGCGGTTTAGTGATTTGCAAAAGAGATCCAGACCAAAATCTGAGTAATTTTTCAACGTGTTTATTTTATTTCATACGAGACACATTAATTAATCCGGCACATTATTGACGATAAGTTCTCTCAGAACGGAGATTTTTATTTCCTAAAAAATATCGCCTGAGATTTATATCACACTACACCGAAGCAGAAATTATCTTGTTTATCCTGTATTTTCCCTTGTTCAGGGCAATTTTCTTTGCATTCCATAAGGAATTCTCTTGATTTATTATTAACTTGTACTGTTCAAAAATCAACTTAAATTTACATTGGGAAAACCAAGTATTTTCAGCTTATCCTTAAGTGCTGGTGAGGGCTTGTAAATGTAAATTCATAATTTAAATGTAGTCTATGAATCAACTCCGATTTTCGTTTCGATAAAATAAATTATAACTTCATGAGTCTGACAAGAAACAAGATATTGTTGTTAAGGATTTTGCTCTTCGGCTTTATGCTATCCACTAAAGGTGTGATTGCACAGAAGGACATCCAAAAACTTAAAGCTGATTCCATCAATCAACTTAAAATTGATGGTAAGCTAAGCGGACAAGAACAATTTACTAATTCCAAAGCAAGGTTTGCTCAGGTAAGTCCGGTGACAACTAATTCTGCGCCACCACCTCTCAGTTGTGATTGCTGGATACCTCGTGATGCCTCATGGCAGATTGCCGCGCTTGATGGTAGTGGACTAGGCACGTTACCATTAGCACCTGATTACAGAAATGATGATTGGTCTACAGTGGAGCTTGCTCTTCCATTTAATTTTTGTTTTTATGGAACTCAGGTGGATAGCTTGTTCATCAACAATAACGGAAACGTTTCCGTCGGGGCTTCTTATTTTCAATTCGTTACGAATTCTTTTCCGGATACATCCTTTGTGATGATTGCACCATTCTGGGCAGATGTCGACACGCGGGACCCCTTGAGTGGTTTGGTCTACTATAGTATCACACCGACACGTATGATTGTTCAATGGGAAAATGTAGGATACTACAACACTCAATCAGATAAACTCAACACCTTCCAACTCATTCTCACTGATGGAACAGATCCGATTTTGCCTGCAGGTCAAAACACTTCATTCTGTTATAAGGATATGCAATGGACTACGGGTAGTGCATCTGGTGGCATCAATGGCTTTGGCGGAACAGCGGCAACCGTTGGTGTGAACAGGGGGAACGGAGTAGACTTTATTCAGGTCGGCCGGTTTGATACTATAGGTTCAGCCTACGATGGCCCTTATGCTAACAATGATGGCATTGACGCGTTGGACAACCAATCCTTCTATTTTAATTCCTGTGTAAGCAGTTCAAATGTGGCTCCCTTAGTAACAGCAATCCAGGTGTGTGACACACACAAAGTTTGCATCAATGATACACTTGTGATTCATGCGGAATATCTTTCACCTGAACAGGGGCAGCTAACTGTTGCAAGTGTTAATCCGAACGGAATGACAGGAGTTTCGATACTTAGTACTACCACAGGAATTACCGCTTCAATCGATGTGCAAATAATCGGACTCGCCTCGAATGTTGGCTATCACACGATTTTTATTACCGGAACTGATAACGGAACCCCTCCATTGACGAATTCAACACCGGTAATCGTACAGGTCATGCCTGCTCCGATCACCAGTTTTATTTATTCACCAATATCTCCTATCAATCCCGGAACAACAATTAATTTTACCAATACAAGTATCGGTGCATTCACCTATCTATGGGATTTTGGAGATGGTACTCCTACTTCCTCCGTACGTGATCCGTCACATACTTTTAATAATGCCGGCACATTTAATGTGACACTCACTTCTACCGGTCCTAACGGATGCTCTTCAACTCAAACAGCTCAAGTCATAGTAGCCTCTTGTTCATCCGCGAATTTTACAGTGATTGATACCCTGTGTATAGGAACACCTGCAACAGTGACGTTTACAGGGGTTGCAACTCCGGGAGCTACGTTCGACTGGAACTTTGGTTCGGCTACAATACTTTCCGGTAGCGGTATCGGACCTTATTCAGTAGCGTGGAACACTGCAGGAAATCAGACAATCAGCCTGACAGTTAATGATGCTCCTTGTGCAGCTGTCAGCACCTCGATGCCGGTGTATGTTGTCCCCATGCCGGTTGCTTCACTAACTTCTTTGTCTGATCTTTGCGTTGGTGATCAAAACACTTTAGCTTTCAATGGAACCGCGCAATCTAACGCGACATTTGTATGGAATTATGGATCAGGAACAGTAGTAGGAGGAATGGGTACACTTTCAAATCCATACACTATGCTATGGAATACCAGCGGATCCACTTCAGTTAATTTAATTGTAAATCAAAATGGTTGTACAGATACTACTCAATTAAACTTTCAGGTATTTTCAATTCCAACATCCACATTTAGTCTTGCACCTTCTGTTTGTGCAGGGAGCACAGTTCAAATTAATTACACGGGCTCTGCAGCGGCCTCAGCAACATTCACATGGGACTTTGGCGGTGGGACAGTGCATTCGGGAAGCGGAATAGGCCCGTATACCATTAGCTGGCCGAATGCAGGAAACCCTTCAGTAACCTTAACTGTACTTGATAATGCTTGTCCTTCTGCGGTGAGCAGTAATTCTATTTTGGTAAATGCCATACCTACAGCTTCAATCAACACTAATCAGTTCACTTGTCCGGACGAAGCGAACACTGTAACCTTTACGGGAACTCCGGCATCAGGAGGAATTTACACCTGGAACTTTGGAAGTGCCACTGTACTTTCAGGTAGTGGAAGTGGTCCTTATGTTTTAACATGGAGTAATTCAGGCATTGACAGCATCGGCTTAATCATTAATCAGAATGGTTGTACGGATACCACCACCTTTACAGTAACTATCTACCAACCACCTACCTCAACTTTTACCCTGCCTCCTACTGCCTGTCCCGGCGACTCTCTTCAAATTATCTATACAGGTATTGCAAATCCGGCTGCATTATATACATGGAATTTCGATAATGGCATTATTATTTCCGGAAATGGAGTCGGACCCTACACAGTGGCCTGGTTCGTAGCTGGCAGTGCAAATGTCACTTTGCTTGTAACTGAAAATGGCTGTCAATCTCCACTAACACAAAACAATATTGTTATTTCAACTTTACCTTCAGTAGATGCCGGATCCGATGTCACAGTCTGCTCCGGAACCACTTTGAGCATTGGTTCCTCATCAAGTCCGGGTATTACTTATTCCTGGTGGCCATCAACAGGACTTACGAGTCCAAACTCAAGTATGAGTTCACTTCAGGGAGTTAATTCTGGTGTGTATTCCGAAGTCCGCAAATATGTACTTGAGGCAGTCTCCGCTATCGGATGTGTAAATACCGATACTGTCATTGTCACTATCAATCCAATCCCGGTCGTTGCTTTCACAAATCAGGCAGCCCAATGTCTGGAAGATAATAAATTCCAATTCTATCTAAGCGGTACAAGAATTCCAGGTGCAAATTATACTTGGACTTTTGGACCACAGGGAATTCCGTCACAGTCCACCTCTGAAATACCTTCACTGGTACATTTTGTACAGACCGGCCGATACCCTGTGACTCTTGAAGCAAGCTTCGGAGATTGTATCGCTACACCATTCACTGATACTGTTCTAGTAGTTGCGGATCCAACTGCCGCATTTTCGCCGCTTATTCTTGAAGGTTGCGTTCCACTTACCGTACCATTCAGTAACCAGAGTACCGGTAACGACAACACTTATCTATGGACTTTTTCCGACAACTCGACTGACACTATAACGTCATCAGTACATGTTTTCACAACTCCAGGAACCTATTCTGTTGAATTGTTGGCACAAAGTGCGGAAGGGTGTACCGACTACATTTCTTATTCAGACCTGATCACTGTATTTCCTTTGCCGCAGTCGGCTTTCATCCCTTCGCCTGAAAGAACAAACATTCTTGAACCAATGATCCAGTTCATTAACTCAACACCCGGCATCAATCAATATTATTGGGAGTTCGGGGATGGCGACAGTTCAATTCTGACCAACCCTGACCATCTTTACAAAGAAATTGGCACTTACACTGTAACACTTTTTGTAAGTAATATATACGGATGCAGGGATTCAATTACCGCGCTTGTTAGTATTGAAGATGATTTAACTTTTTATATTCCTAACGCCTTCTCTCCAAATGGAGACGGTCGCAATGATACTTTCAGTGGTTTTGGCACCCGTTTAAAATCCTATCACATGGATATACTTGATCGCTGGGGCTTGGTGATTTATTCAACTGATAACATCAATGAGCCCTGGGATGGAAAAATAAAAAATAGTGCTCAGGCTGATGTCTACCTTTACAAGATACTCGTAACGGACTTTCAAGACAAATCTCATCAGTATACTGGACATGTAAGTGTAATACGGTAGTATGATGCCGAATGAAATTCAGACTCCCGCTTTCTTGTGCTTCTGATTAAGGTTGTTTGTGAAATCCTGCTTCATATCAAAAAACAAAAATGATTTTGTACATTCGTATAATTAGAATTGTATAACACCTTGAAGAAGCTTTATATCTTATTTGTTTCAAGTTTCTCTTGTCTTTTTTTCTCATCATTCATCTATTCCCAAACCGGAATTTCTTTTGATGGTATGAATGATTATGTGACTTTCGGAAATACCGCTGGTTTAGGCACTTCACAATTTACCATTGAAGTTTGGTTCAAACAGGAAGGTTCAGGGATTACAGTACAAACTGATACCAACGGCGTAATCGCTTTCCCTCTGCTCTCGAAAGGAAGAATGGAAGGTGAAGGAAACAATCTTGACATGAATTACTTTCTGGGTATTGATGCTGTGAGCAATACACTATGTGGAGATTTTGAAGAAGGGAGCGGACAAGCAGAGCCCGGAAAAAATCATCCAATCAGAGGAACAACTCCTATCTGTAATTTCAGATGGTATCATGGTGCTATTACTTATGACGGCAGTATACTGACACTTTACCTTAATGGAATACCTGAAAACAGCATTGTATTAAATGTATTGCCTCAATCTTCAAGTTTACAGCACGCTTCACTCGGCAGCGCCTTGAATTCAAGTGGAGTCTCTTCTGGTTTTTTTAATGGAAGACTTGATGAGGCGCGAATCTGGAATTATGCACGCACATCAGTTCAAATTAACAACAGTTACCTTCTCGAAATAAACTCTGCTTCAGGTCTTGTGGGACGATGGGGACTCGATGAAGGATCAGGTGCTATTTGTAATAATACCGGCACTGCAACTTCAGCTCACGGAACGCTAACCAATGGTCCACAATGGACAACAGGTTCACCATTTACTGCAGCAACACTAGCGGAAAAATATGGACTTGCTTTAGAAGGAGTCAACTCGTACGTGAGTTTTGGCAATAACCTCACTCTGGGTCTGACACAATTCACACTGGAGACCTGGTTTATGCGTAAAGGTACGGGTTCACCGGCTAATTCTGGTTCTGGCGGTGTGATAGCAATTCCTCTTATTGCAAAAGGACGAGCGGAATCAGATGGCAATAATCGGGACATGAATTATTTTCTGGGCATTGATACTGCTTCCGGATTTCTTGTTGCCGATTTTGAAGAAGCCATTGGTCAAAGAAACCCAGGTAGAAATCATCCTGTATATGGAGCCACACAAATTGAATATAATATCTGGTATCATGCTGCAGTAACTTATGATGGTGCAACCTGGAATTTATATCTGAATGGAAATCTGGAAAATCAATTGTTCATTGGTCAGCTTCCGCAGAATTTAAGTATACAGTATTCAAGTATTGGTTCTGCACTCAACTCAGCAGGCACTCCTGAGGGATTTTTTAATGGCATTCTTGATGAGGTTCGAATATGGAATATTCCGCGCACACAATTCGAAATTCGCAGCACCATGAATGTTCCGATAAACAGCGGCACAAGTGGACTACGAGCAAGATGGGGGATGAATGAAGCCTGCGGTGTAAATCTCGCGGATAGTTCAGGAAATGCCGTTCATTCAGTAGTTCAGAATAAAGATTGGTATTGGACACCGGGCTGTTCCTTCGACGCTCCGGTATCTATTGATCCACCCACACTGGCAACTCCGTCGGATCAGGCAGGAAATGTTTATCTTAATTCTGAACTTAGTGTGAGTGTAATCGATTCTGAAGGAAAAAATCTGACAGTCACTTATTTTGTCCAACCTTGTCCAAACCCGGCACCTTCTGATTTTACAGTAGTTGGATTACCTGACACACAACACTACGTATCTAATCTTTTTGGAGGAACAAATGAAATCTATAAAACACAGACAAACTGGATTGTTCAAAATCGCATTTCAGAAAATATCGTATTTGTACACGGCTTAGGTGACTGCGTTCAGAATGGTGATAATGGAGAGAACCCAATTGAATGGCAGCGTGCTGATACGGCAATGAAGTTGATCGAAGATCCTGTTACAACATTATTGCAAGATGGAATACCTTATGGATTAAATGTAGGTAACCATGATCAATCACCAACAGGTGATGTGTCCGGAACAACAACTTTATTTAACTCCTATTTTGGGGAATCACGATTTTCAGGGAGAAGCTATTATGGAGGACATTATGGGACCAAAAACAATAACAACTTTTCCTTCTTTTCAGCTGGAGGTATTGACTTTATAGTGATCAATCTGGAATATGATCTTAACACCGTCCAGGGAGCTGTTGCACAATGGCTGAGAGATTTACTTACACTATATTCTGATCACTATGCAATAATAGGCAGCCATTATATACTGAATGGTGACGGCACTTTTGCTCCACAGGGATTAGCTATCTATAATGTGATTAAAAGATTTCCAAATGTGATTCTCACACAAAGTGGTCACGTATCTGCCGAATCAAGAAGAGAAGATGTCTATGATGGACGTAAAATAATCAGCATAATGGCAGACTATCAATCCCGCTCAAATGGAGGTAATGGGTGGATGAGATTACTAAAGTTTTCTCCGATAAATAACACCTTAACTATACAAACCTATTCTCCTTGGCTTAACCAATTTGAAACTGACAGCAACAGTCAATTCACTTATGCCTTAAACATGAATCCAAGAAACGGATATTCAGTACTTGGAACAAATTCAAACGTTCCCTCCGGATCAATCTCATCCTATCCATTAACAGGTCTATTACCTAATACCTGTTATTTTTGGTATGTAAGTATCAATAATGGCACGACTACAACTAATAGTCCAATTTGGAAGTTCAACACAGTGACAGAATGCACAGAAATCAACTCTTTCACTCCCGGTGTTGGTACAACGGGCGATACCATACAGGTAAAAGGAAAAAGTTTTAATGTTGTAACCGGTATAAAAATAAATAATATTCCGGCTAATTTTATACCAATCAGTGATACGTTATTAAAGCTAATTATTCCAACAGGTGCAAGCACAGGAAAAATAATAGTAACAGGATCCTGTAATGACAGTAGCGCCATTGATTTAATTGTCAGTAACTGTAGCTCTTATCCTGCATCCTACATCATTACCGGTGGAGGACTTTTCTGTGCTTCTCCCGGTACAGGCTCAATTGTTGGACTTACAGGATCCCAACCCGGAGTAGACTATCAACTATTTATAAATAATAATCCAGTCGGAAGCGTGATAGGAGGTAATGGTAGCAGCCTCTCATTTGGGAATCAGATTCAAACAGGTAATTACACAATCAAAGCGACAGATTCAAATAGTTGTAGCAGCACAATGACCGGAAGTACTTTTATTGGATCTACTCCAAATCCATCCATTAATATCTTAGTTATAGATTCGATTCTGTGTTTTGGATCTAATGCATTGATTTCAGTACAAGGAATTGGAGGAAGTGCTCCCTACACAAATACCGGAAATTACTTTAAGCCTGCCGGTTCATACATCTTCACTATTTCGGATGCAAATAACTGTACCAATACAGGACAAATTGTTCTTGTTGAACCTTCGAAAATGGAGAGTAACATATCGATTACGAATTCATCTTGTGGATCACCTAATGGCAGCGCGACTGTTGTTGCCTTGGGTGGGACACCGGGTTATACATATCTGTGGTCCGATGGACAACTCACCCCGGCAGCAGCAAATCTAAGTGCCGGAAATTACTCTGTTCGTATCACAGATTCAAATGGTTGTACCGGGATCAGTACCGCATCCATAATTAATTCCGGAGTGCTGCCTGGCGCAGCGGGTAATATTTCCGGTCCGGAAATTTTATGCAGAAATTCGGTGTTTGTTTTTTCAATCCCGCCTGTATCAGATGCAACGACGTATAACTGGACACTCCCGCCCGGGACTAGTGGAACATCTTCAACAAATTCTATTACTATTACCTTTTCAGGAACGTTTAATGGAGGATTTATTTGTGTAAGCGGAGAAAACACTTGTGGTAGTGGATCAACTGCATGTAAAAACGTTTCAGTTCTTACTTCACGACCTGTTCGTCCCGCTCTTATTAACGGGCCTGAAGTGGCTTGTCCTCTAAATACAGATACATATACTATTAGTCCTGTTTCAAGTGCTTCAGGGTATACCTGGTCTGTAAACGGAACAGGTGCTACAATCACACAAGGACAAGGTACCAATTCAATTATGGTAACTACCGCTGCGGGATTCTCCAAAGCAACTGTGAAAGTGTTTGCATCAAATTGTGTCGGGAATTCAAATTCTGTTTCAATGGACATTTTCGGTATCGCTGTTCATACCAACTCTTTAATCGGCCCATCCAGTGTTTGCCCCGGCTCAACAGGTATTTCATATTCAATAAATCCTGTGCCACGGGCAACGAATTATTTCTGGAGTATTATTTCAGGTGATCTTCAAGTGGCATCACAAAATGGAAACGCAGTAACCATCAATACGGGGCTATCATTTACAACCGGTG
>CAYHFJ010000019.1:30336-33171 GCA_964355885.1 uncultured Flavobacteriales bacterium | reverse complement strand
TGATTATATGCACAGGAGTTTGATCCGGTACCAAGGATGGCAACATAACCTGGCCCATTTCCGCAAAGTGCCCTTGCAGCGGCGATCATATCCGATAATACATATATGCTAAGCGTTGGAAAATGAATTAGAAAACCCTGTTTCACGATGGCACACATTTTAGCAGTACCGCATCCGGCACCATAAAAATGTATTTCGGTGAGCGGATTAGAAGTTTCCAATCCAGGAATAATTATATCGGAAACGATTTCCGCGATTTTTGTCGCGTCTACAAAATAAGGATTAAGTCCGATGCTGGTAAACTGCCGAACGACAGTGTTCCCGTCGATGAGACACCAATCGGTTTTTGAAGATCCACTCTCAGCCAGTAGAATCATGATTAATCTATGATAAATCGATCACCTTCCAAAGCAAGCGTAGTATTGGGATATACCACTCTTGCCTCTTCGACCAATGGATACAGGTTTTTATATCTGGCAGAAAAGTGACCTATTATTAATCGTTTTACATTTGCCTTCAATGCAATTTGTGCTGCCTGTTCCGCTGTCGAATGAAAAGTTTCGTTAGCTCTTTCGGTTTTATCATTCATAAATGTTGCTTCATGATATAGCAGATCAACTCCCTGGACCACATTGATCAAGCGTTCATCATAAATTGTATCGGAACAGAATGCATAGGATCGGGGGGCACGGGGATCAGTTGTAAGGTCTGAATTCAGAATAACTTCCCCTGAATCCGCGATATAATCCTCCCCGTTCTTCAAGCTTTCATAAGCTGCAACCGGGATACTATATTGAGCAAGCATTTTTCGAACAAGTTTTCGCAATCTGGGTTTCTCCCTGAATAAAAACCCTGTGCAGGGAATCCGGTGTTTTAGAGCTATTGTATGAACTTCAAGATCATCATCGGAATAAATCAGTGTATCAATATCCGCATTGACAGTGTGAAAATGAATATAATATCTTAAAGTAGTTTGAGAATATTTCAATTGAATATCAATGATCTCTTTCAATTCTTTTGGCGCATAAATATGCAGATCCGAAACGCGACCCTGGAGGTGCATGGTTGAAATCAGACCCAGTAATCCAAGGTAATGATCTCCGTGAAGATGACTGATAAATATCTGGTTGATTTTATGAAATCGAATCTTGAAGCGATTCATTTGTATCAGCGTACCCTCGCCACAATCGACAAGAAAAATACGCTCATGAACCTTTATTACCTGAGCTGTAGGATGGCGCTGATAAATTGGTGTGGCAGAACTGCTTCCAAGAATAAGGACTTCAAAATTCATTTCTACCGGAAACGACGAGTCGTCGAGTTACAGAATTTTTCCCATCCGAAACTGTATAAAGATAAATTCCGGCTTCAAACTCAGTCGCATCAACCGGTATATTACTGATCCCTTTTGGTACTTCTCTTTCCTGAAGAAATACTACATTTCCCAAAAGGTCTGTTATCTTCAAATTAATTTTTCCATGGATCATTGAATTCACAGGTATATTTGTGTACCGACTGAACGGATTTGGAGCATTTTGTTTGACGGCAAAACTACTATTAGACATTGACCATAATCCAGTGCTACTTTCAATGACAATGGTATAATTATCGTTTACATCCTGTATTGATTGAGGCACGCCAAGGACGTCTCCGAATATTGTCAGTTCAACAACTATAGGATAATTACCTATCATACCTGTTGTAGGTGCAGGTCCCTGAAGAAGGACGCAAGCACTTGTTCCACCGAGAAAATTGCAATTTGATGGAGTACATACATAATTAAATCCCGGAGGTAAGCCAGTAAAATTTGTAACGCTGATTGACTGAATCGTTGCAGGAAGGCCCAAATAGGTGGTATCAACAGGAACAAAAATCTGCATGACGGTGCTATAGGGCATTCCAACAAATGCATGCGGTAAACCGGTTGCACTGTCAGGATAAATACCCGGTACATTGTGTGTAATTGAAGTATCAGGTACACACTGTGAAACTGCAGTCAGTGTATAACAAACACAAGCTATTAAAACCACACTTATTCGGTTGATCAAACTTCAAGATTTATTATTCTATTTGTATTCTTACTCTTTAGTGATTTGCTTCTCCACTTCTTCCATAAAGATGAGATCTACGGCTTCACTTACAGTCGGTACCTGACGTAACATAGAATCAAGTTGTGAAATTGAAATCAGTTTCTTTACATGATCCTGTACACCGGCAAGGACGAAAGTTCCATTATTGTCTCTGCACATTCTGAATCCCACCAGAATAGCACTTAATCCTGATGAATCGCAGTATTGAACATCCGTCAAATCAAATATCATATTCTTGTAATGATCGTGGTGCAGCACCACAATTTCAGCTTTCAAATCAGGGGCAACCGCGGAGGTAAGTTTCGCTTCTTGAATTTTAAGCAAAACATACTTTTCCTGTCTATCGATTATTATGTTCATGGTAGGAGTGTTTTTTCAAATTTACGACGAAATTCGGGGGTTCAGACTGATAGGACATTAATTTTCAACAAGCAAGAGTTACTTATTGTTAATATGTACCATTCAACCTAATCATCCGGTAGCTACTGAGTTCACTGGATTTGAAAACAATCAGAAAGCAGTATCCTGAAATGATCTCAATTCATTATGTAAAAATAGTATATTTTATTCAGTATTAGACATATAGAAAAGATACAAAACCTTGTTTCAGAGTAAAAAAAGCAAGTATTTTAATTCCTTTTAATTTACCTGACCAGCCAGAAGATATAATACTGCCATCCTGATCGCTACGCCATTTTCCACCTGATTGAGAATGATAGACTGGCCTGAATCAGCGACTTCACTT
>CAYHFJ010000019.1:0-30326 GCA_964355885.1 uncultured Flavobacteriales bacterium | reverse complement strand
TCAACTCCCCTGTTAATCGGACCAGGGTGCATTATGGTGATCTTCTTGTCAAGCGACTGCAGCATTTCCATATTAAGCCCGAAGAGTTGCATGTATTCCCGTAAGGAAGGAAAATAATGAATGTCCTGTCGTTCCAATTGAATGCGCAGAATATTAGCGACATCGCACCAATTCAATGCTTCCCTAAGATTATGTGAGACTTGCACTCCAAGAGATGAAATATATTTCGGAATGAGTGTGGTGGGTCCACAAACCATTACCTCCGCTCCCAGTTTCTTCAGACAAAAAATATTAGAAAGTGCGACCCGAGAATGAAGAATATCGCCTACGATAGCGACTTTTTTTCCTTTCAGATTACCATGTTTTTCGCGAATGGAATAGGCATCAAGCAATGCCTGAGTCGGATGCTCATGTGCTCCGTCACCGGCATTGACAATATGCGCTTTTACATATCTCGAAAGAAACTCAGCGGCACCGGCGTGTGGGTGTCGCATCACAACAATATCCACTTTCATGGCGAGAATATTATTGACTGTATCGATTAATGTTTCTCCTTTACTAACAGAGGAAGATGATGCAGCAAAATTCACAACATCCGCAGAGAGGCGACGTTCCGCAAGTTCGAAGGAGAGTCTGGTACGTGTTGAATTCTCAAAGAAAAGATTAGCAATGGTGATATCTCTAAGAGAAGGAACTTTTTTTATCTGCCGATTTAATACTTCTTTAAAATTATCAGCAGTAGAAAAAATAAGTTCAATGTCCTGCTCAGAAAGTTCTTTTATTCCTAGTAAATGTTTCGTACTGAGGCTGGACATTATTGGATTTTGTTTTCGAGATTTGACATTGATCAGTCAGATTAGAGACTGAACTTTTTTATCTGCTACACTTCTATACGCTGCTGAAATTATATTTATGAACAAATTATTGTATCAATCTCAATCACCTAATAGCCATACCCCATCCTCTACATCCGTTTCCTTCCATTGAACTTTTACCTTTTCAGAACGGATTGTATCAACCTGAATTCCGACGTAGTCTGGTTCAATTGGAAGTTGACGACTATAGCGCCGGTTTACCAACACCATTAATTCAACTTTGGAAGGTCGGCCGATATCCAGCATGGCATCCATCCCTGAGCGAATCGTTCTGCCGGTAAACAGAACATCATCAATAAGAATAACTTTTTTATCTTCAATGGAGAAATCCATCCGGGTCTGACTGGCGGAAATGATTTCACGGCGACGGAAATCATCGCGATAAAAAGTCATATCAAGTTCACCCAGAAAAATTTTCTTCGATTTGGTCAGTTCCAATAAGTGACTGTGAATACGTTGCGCAAGATATATTCCTCTTGGCTGGAGGCCTATGATTACAGAATTAGAAAAATCATCATGATTTTCGATCAATTGACAACAAAGCCTTTTAATCGTAATTTCTAAATGAGTACTGTCCAGCAACAGGCGTTTTTGCATTCCGGGAAACGAAATTAGAGCTTTCATTCGGTATTACAAAATCGGAGCTAAACTGAAGCTGAAAGGGCATTTGAGACCTCAGACGGGCACAGCAAATTGTCGTAAATGATGCAAAGCGTGCTTGTGAAGCATTTGTACCCATTCAGTATAATTCAGGTCTCCGAAGAATGGATTAACAATTCTTGCATCCGGATTCGATTCAAATTATCATTATTCATAGGGATAACTAATTATGTATCGGAAAGGTAAAAAAAAGATCCATCCGGTTAAACGGATGGATCCTGATTTTTTAAGAAGAACAATACTACTCTTCTCTGTTTTCTTCCTCAGTAGTATGAGTTTCTTCTGTAGCCGCTTTTATTACTTCCCCGTTAGGTTCAGCCTTCTTTACCTTCTTCTCGGCGGCTTCCATTTCTGTCTTCAGATTACTGAGAGCGCTAAGATCACCTAAGGTGGTTTTCTCAACATTTTCTTTCACCTTCTTCACTGCTTTAGCTCCTTCTTCACGGTCAGCCTGACGGGCAGTACCTTCAGCGACGCGGGCAGCACTACTCAGCTCTTCATGAATACGGCTGTGAGAAACAACGATCTTACGCTGGTCCTTATTGAATTCTATTACTTTAAATTCCGCTTTGTCATCGGCTTTTAATGGTTTTCCATCTTCCTTCACCATATGTTTGTTTGGACCAAAAGCTTCCACACCATAAGATAATGCAATAGTAGAACCCTTCTCACCAACCTTTAATACAGTTCCTTCGTGGATTGAATCCACTGTGAAGATTGTTTCAAACACCTCCCAAGGATTTTCTTCCAGTTGCTTATGTCCGAGACTGAGACGACGATTCTCCGGATCAACTTCCAGGACGACTACTTCCATACGATCACCAACTTTACAGAACTCCGAAGGATGCTTCACTTTCTTAGACCATGCAAGGTCAGAGATGTGAACCAGTCCATCGATACCTTCTTCCAGTTCAACGAATACTCCGAAGTTCTGGAAGTTCTTCACTGTAGCTGTATGTTTAGATCCTACAGGGTATTTTCCGGCAACATCGATCCAAGGATCTGCTTTCAATTGTTTCAATCCAAGAGACATTTTACGCTCTTCACGATCAAGTGTAAGGATTACGGCCTCTATCTCATCTCCTACTTTCAGGAACTCATGCGGACTACGCAGGTGTTGTGACCATGACATTTCAGAAACGTGAATCAGACCTTCAACTCCCGCCGCGATTTCAACGAAAGCGCCATAGTCGGCGATAACTACTACTTTTCCTTTTACTTTATCACCCACACTTAATTTCTCATCTAACTGAGACCAAGGGTGAGGAGTAAGTTGTTTCAAACCAAGAGCGATACGCTTTTTCTCGTCATCGAAATCAAGGATAACAACATTAACTTTCTCATCAAGCTTCAACACTTCTTCAGGATGAGAGATACGTCCCCAGGAGATATCAGTAATGTGCAACAAACCATCTACTCCACCAAGATCCATGAACACACCGTAAGATGTGATATTTTTCACAGTTCCTTCGAGTACTTGTCCTTTTTCCAACTTCTTCATGATCTCAGCTTTCTGAGCTTCGAGTTCTTCTTCGATAAGGACTTTATGAGAAACAACAACGTTTTTAAATTCGTTGTTAATTTTTACCACTTTAAATTCCATGGTCTTTCCAACAAACTGGTCATAATCACGGATAGGCTTTACATCAATCTGTGATCCCGGAAGGAAAGCTTCGATACCAAATACATCTACAATTAGTCCACCTTTAGTACGGCATTTAACAAAACCCTGAATAACTTCATCGCCTTCCAGAGAGGCATTCACACGATCCCAGGATTTAAGAGCACGTGCTTTTTTGTGAGAAAGAATCAGCTGACCATTTTTGTCTTCCTGAGTCTCTACGTAAACTTCTACTTTATCGCCAATTTTCAAATCGGGCATGTGACGGAACTCGGTCAAGGCAACCAAACCATCAGATTTGTATCCGATGTTGATCAATACATCCTTGGATGAAATGGATACAACAACTCCTTCAACAATGTCATGTTCAACGACGGAGGTGAGGGTTTCGTCATACATTTTTTCCATGCGGACGCGTTCTTCTTCGGAATAGTCAGAGCTGCCTTTGCCGGTAGATTCCCAGTTAAAGGGCTCGGTCTTATACTCCTCGGTTTGGTTTGTAATTTCTTCGGTAATCATTTAGTTTTTAGAATTATGATGAGATTTCGGTTTTTCGTTAAAAGGGACGCAAATGTATCAAATTATCTATTACCAAAAAAGGCAATCATCCGATTAATTTTCACATAAAAGGTTGAAAAAGAAAAAATAAAGGAAGATGATTTTCTAATAAATCAGAAAAATCAAAAAAACTTTAAAATAATTGTATAAAATACTGATTATCAATAGGTTATTTCAATTTATCTAAAGTACAATAAATGGAGGAACAGGACTGATATTCAGAAAGGATTCATTTCTTTCAAATGACGCTCCACTTTCTTCATGAGCCACATTGGAGTGGAGGTCGCGCCGCAGACACCAACAGACCCTACCCCTTCCAGCCAATTTGGATCGATTTCATCGACATCAGAAATGAAATAGGTCTTTGGATTTACAGATTTACAAACTTCAAAAAGGACCTTCCCATTTGAACTCTTCTTCCCGCTCACAAAAACAATAACATCATGAGAAGCAGAAAATTTCTTAAGCTGAGGTTCACGATTGGAGACCTGTCTGCAAACGGTGTCATTAGAATTCAGAAACTCCTCCTGAATTTCATTCTCCCGTGCATTTTTAGAACGTTCTTCAATAAGTGATCTCATTTTTTCAAAGCCCCGGGTACTCTTTGTTGTCTGGGAGAAGAAATAGATTGGGCGGGAATAATCAACTTTATCCAGATCTTCCTCATTACGTACAAGGATAGCCTCGCCTTTTGTTTGGCCAACGAGACCCATAACCTCTGCATGACCCACTTCACCGAAAATCACCACCTGACCATCTCTTTCAGTCATCTCATCAACACTTATGCGGACACGATTCTGTAATTTAAGGACGACAGGACAGGAAGCATCAATAAGTTCGATATTATTCTCCAGCGCGATTTTATAGGTTTCGGGAGGTTCCCCATGTGCTCTGATGAGAACTTTACAATCCTTCAGGGTTTTAAGCCTGGCATGATCAATAATTTCAAGCCCCTTTGAACGCAGACGGTCAACTTCAACATTGTTGTGAACAATATCCCCGAGGCAATATAATTTACCGGAATTATCGAGTTCGTCTTCTGCCATTTGAATGGCATAAACAACGCCAAAACAAAAGCCGGAATGAGGATCAATGGTGACTTGCATGTGACTACAAAGGTATGAAATCGCGGAGGCAGGTACAAGGCATAAAAACCGCCCTTTGAAACACGAATTACTCAGACCAGAACATTCAATCGTCTCAAATGTTCAAGCGCGAATTCCAATTGTTCTTCCTGATTCATGTTCGTATTATCCAGAACAATGGCATCTTCCGCTTGTCTGAGCGGGCTTTCACTCCGATGAGTATCTGTGTGATCCCGGTCATCAATATTTCGTATCACTTCATCTATAGTAACCATAAATCCTTTTTCATTCAATTCATCAAAACGCCGCTTAGCCCTAATTGATTTATTGGCCGTCATGAAAAATTTCAATTCTGCATCTTTAAATACGCGGGTACCAATATCCCGTCCATCCATCACGATTCCCTTCTCCTTTCCATAACTTTGCTGAAGGGCGACCATTCGATGACGGATCTCCGGAATGGCACTAACAGGACTCACCCAGTCGGACACCATTAGACTTCTGATTTTCTCCTCCACATTTTCTTCATTGAGATAGACTTCTGAAAGCCGGGTGTGTGGATTGAGATGAAAACTGACATGAATATGATCCATCAGCTTTTCCAACTGAACAGGAGTCATCGAAGCAAGTTCTTCAAGACTAATACCATGTTGCTGAATGAACAGAGTGATAGCCCTGTACATAGCTCCTGAGTCAATATAACGATATCCCAGTTTGCGAGCCAGAGCCTTTGCCATAGTACTCTTGCCGCAAGATGAATAGCCGTCTATCGCAATCACAATCTTGCGTTTGTTCACGGTAGGTTCGTCTTGCATAATAAAATGGGTTCCTTTTAAGGTTAATTTGTCCTGCTTCATCGTGTTGGACAAAGAAACAAAGAAAGCCATGAAGAACCAACCAAGATGAGGGAATGTGTGTGTTTTTTTCTACTGATTTTAACTAATATTCCAGTTAGAAAGCTTCACTAAATTAATTCGGAACAACTTTCTTTGCAAACTCCGACAGATTAGTAGAAATAGAAATGTGGTTAGCAGCAGCACCAACATGATAATTTCCGCGCCCGTAACTGATTACAAACTTGCTCACTTTAAGTCCTACCCCAAAAGAAAAACCGACAGTACCGGGTTTCCCTTCTACAAGCAGTTCGTTGCGTCGTTGAAAATTGTAAGCTCCCCGGATATGAAAATTTTTCGAAAGGAGTATTTCCGCACCAATAATAAAATGTCGGCTTAAATTATCAAAGAAGGATATCTCCTTTTTGGTAGGTTCACCAGTCAATGGATCCACATCACCAAGGCTATTCGGATCATCATAACCTAGATCAAATTTTTCATCATGCCGGTAAGTCAGACTGAAACGCAAAGGCGTATGCTTTAACCGCTTGGAAACTCCTGCTAATATCTCAGTTGGCAAAGGTTCATTACTATCCTTTTTATAATTTTTTAATTGTAATCCCGCATTTCTGGCTTCAAGCGTGACTGTCCATTGCCTTGTCGTATCATGAAAAGTAGCTGAAATGTCAAGGGCTATACCGAAAGCATTATAAATGTAGTAATCACTGTATAATCCTTTGAGATTAGCCCCAACGGAGAACATGTGATTTAATGCATATCCCCACCCCAAAACCAATGCATAGTCCGCGGCTTTAAAACTTCCTTCGATGTCGCCATAAGTATTGGTCTCGGTGAACTCGCCATAGTTAGCGTAGTGAATACCTGCCATAAAAGTGCCCAGTTTTTGTTTGTCAAAAGCAAATATAGCATCACCAAATTTCACTCCATCAATATAAGATACACCACTAAATGACAGTGACTTATCAAGCTCTTTATTAAGTAATGAAGGAGTTTGAAATGCAAGACTGAGGTCCTTATCTTTCACTGAAATGAAAGTTCCACCCATCGCGGCAATCCGGGCAGAGGCGGGAATGTCAAGAAAGGAGTAAACACTGGAACCGCCAACCTGAGCAAAGCAGGAAATTGGAGACAGAAAGATAAAAAAGAGAGTATGGAGTCTATTCATAATAACACACAAGGAAAGAAATTTGATTGAAAGGAAACGAATAGAATCTGTTAATATTTTCCGGATTGAGAAGTTCTTTTGCGAATAATTCAGTTCCGATATTAAATGGATTCAATGCGCTAAGGGTTCGGCCTGATCCAACCTTATTCTTTTCTTATCTTTGCATCCCGTTGGTGTGGAAGAAGAATATGTCTGAGGAAAAAGAACTTTTAGAAGTATTTGGTGCCAGAGTGCACAATTTGAAAAACATTGATCTCAGTTTTCCAAGAAACAAACTGGTTGTGATAACAGGTTTAAGCGGAAGCGGAAAATCTTCACTTGCCTTTGACACCATATATGCGGAAGGCCAGCGCAGGTATCTGGAAAGTTTTTCGGCTTATGCCCGACAGTTTCTTGGAAATATGGAGAGACCGGATGTCGACAGTATCAATGGCCTCAGTCCGGTAATTTCCATAGAACAAAAAACGACGAACCTGAATCCCCGCTCGACTGTAGGCACTATCACCGAGATTTACGATTTTCTCCGACTGCTTTATGCAAGAAGCTCAGAAGCTGTATCCTATGTCACCGGCGAGAAGATGATACAACTTAGTGATGATCAGATTATCGAACTTATCATTAAAAAATTCAAAGGGAAGAAAATCATGCTTCTTGCTCCTTTAATCAAGGCACGGAAAGGACATTACCGTGAATTGTTTGAGCAGTTAACGCAACAAGGGTATTTAAGAGTAAGAACTGATGGAAATCTTGTCGAATTAAAAAAGGGACTGCAACTTGATCGTTATAAAACACATGACATAGAACTGCTGATTGACCGGATTGAAATATCTGAGGCGTCCACCGGCAGACTGGGCGAGTCTATGTCGCATGCCATGAAACTTGGAAAGGGATCAATTCTAATTGTTGAGACAGAAAAAGAGAAGGAGCATTATTACAGCAGACATTTAATGTGCCCTACTTCAGGTATTTCCTATGATGAGCCGCAACCAAATACTTTCTCCTTCAATTCTCCCTACGGAGCATGCAAACGCTGCAATGGTCTTGGAACCATTTCAGAAGTTGATTTGCAAAGTATCATACCCAATCCCCTACTCAGTATTAAAGCAGGAGCAATTACTCCGCTTGGACCTCAGAAAGATACCTGGATTTTCAAACAGTTAATAGCGCTGGGCAGGAAATATAATTTCAACCTGAGTACGCCTATTAATGATATCCCGGAAGAATCTTTGAATATCATTTTATACGGTTCCGACGATGTGCTGAATATCACCATGGAAAATTCAGGAAGTTCCACCTATAATCATCCTGTCACTTTTGAAGGCATTGTGAATTTTATTCTTGGTCAGGATACCGCGGAAGCTTCCTATTCCATGAAGAAATGGATCCAGAGCTTTATGCAGCAGGTTATTTGTCCTGAATGCAAGGGCTCACGGCTAAAAAAAGAGTCTTTGTATTTTAACATAAACGAAAAAAATATATCTGAACTGGCAGGTATGGATATCAGCCAGCTCTCTGAATGGTTTGCCACATTATATTCCCGACTGAACGCCCGACAGAAGAAGATTGGTCAGGAAGTAATCAAGGAGATAAGCAAGCGAATACAGTTTTTGCTCGATGTAGGTTTGGATTACCTGACACTCAACCGGACATCAAAGAGTCTGAGCGGTGGTGAATCACAGCGTATCCGCCTAGCTACACAAATAGGTTCCCGATTAGTTGGTGTCTTGTACATTTTGGATGAACCCAGCATTGGATTGCATCAGAGAGATAATATACGTCTCATAAAATCACTTCAGGAACTTAGGGATACAGGTAATACTGTTGTTGTAGTTGAACATGACCGCGAGACCATACTCGCGGCCGACTACGTGCTTGATCTTGGTCCGGGCGCGGGTATTCACGGTGGTGAAGTTGTGGCACAGGGAACGCCGGCAGAAATTCTTCTTCAAAAAAGTCTTACCACGGAGTATCTTAATGGAACCAGAAAAATTGATATACCCGGGAAACTTCGAAAAGGAAATGGTAAGTTTCTGGATCTTAAAGGTGCTACCGGGAATAACCTGAAGAATGTAAATATCAAAATCCCTCTCGGAAAATTTATATGTATAACAGGTGTATCCGGCAGTGGGAAGTCTACTTTAATTAATGAAACGTTATACCCAATTCTGAATCAACATTTTTTTAATTCACATCAGAAACCTTTAGAATATAAAACCATTCGTGGTCTTGAACATATTGACAAAGTGATAGAGATTGATCAGAGTCCAATCGGAAGAACTCCAAGATCAAACCCTTCAACTTACACCGGAGTTTTCACTGATATCAGAAATCTCTTTGCGCAATTGCCTGAGGCACTGATTCGGGGTTACGCACCCGGGCGATTCTCCTTCAATGTGAAAGGCGGACGTTGTGAAACCTGTCAGGGAGGCGGGATGCGCGTAATAGAAATGAATTTTCTTCCTGATGTATATGTTGAATGCCAGACTTGTCGTGGAAAAAGATATAACCGGGAGACACTGGAGATCCGTTATCGCGGTAAATCAATTAGCGATATACTGGATATGAGCATAGAAATGGCTGTTGAGTTTTTTGAAAATATGCCACACATTCTTCATAAGATCAAAACATTGAAGGAAGTCGGCCTTGGATACATTACCATGGGGCAACAGAGTACAACACTTTCCGGTGGCGAGGCACAAAGGGTAAAACTTGCGACAGAATTATCGAAGCGGGATACAGGAAACACCTTTTATATACTGGATGAACCAACAACGGGCTTACACTTTGAGGACATACGAATACTATTGGAAGTACTGAATCGTCTGGCTGACAAAGGGAATACCGTATTGGTTATTGAGCACAACATGGACGTGATTAAAGTTGCTGACTATATTTTTGACCTTGGTCCGGAAGGAGGTGAACGTGGAGGAAATATTGTTTGTGAAGGTACACCTGCAGAAATCATAAAAAACAAAAAAAGCATTACAGCGGAATTTCTAGAAAAAGAAATTGAAAACAGCCTGGGATTAGGCAACCTTAGAAAAAACTAATCGTAAAATGGAAGCTTAGTAAAAAGGATTCGATTTTCCGAATCAACTTTCTTTGTGATTATCTGATAGCAGCTGAAAAAAAATACAACTATGAATTTTGATGAATTAAAAATCCGGAAAGCCTTTTCGGACAAGGATTGGCAGGAGATAAAAGCGCACGACACCTGGCAGATCTTTAAGATCATGGCTGAGTTCGTTGAAGGATTTGAAAAAATGAGTAAAATCGGCCCCTGTGTTTCGATCTTCGGATCCGCGAGGATTAAACCGGAGCATGAATTTTATAAGCTCGCTGAAGAAATCGCTTTTAAATTGACTAAAGAAGGTTATGGAATAATCACCGGAGGCGGTCCGGGAATCATGGAAGCAGCCAACAAAGGTGCTAAGACAGCCGGCGGAAAATCTGTAGGACTTAACATCGAGTTGCCTTTTGAACAATATTCAAATCCATATATTGACCCTGACAAACTCATTTCCTTTGACTACTTTTTTGTACGCAAACTGATGTTTATAAAATATGCTCAGGGTTTTGTAGTACTTCCCGGCGGTTTTGGCACCATGGATGAATTATTCGAAGCCCTCACGCTGATCCAGACCAAAAAGATCGGAAAGTTCCCTATCGTGCTTGTGGGCAAGGAATATTGGTCAGGTCTTTTTGACTGGATAAAGACCGTGCTAATCGCCGAAAAAATGATCGATCCAAATGACCTGAACCTGCTATTGCTTGCGGAAAATGCGGATCATGCAGTAAGTCATATCAATGAATTTTACTCGCGTTATTTATTGAAGCCGAATTTTTAAGTCAGGCAAATCCAATCCCTGCTGTACTCCGTTATCAACATCAAAAGTTGAATAACTGACTTCAGCTCACAGCATACTGCTTCTATTTGGTTGTAAATTCAACCACTATAATCCGGTTTCTGATGCTGAAATTATTTTCCGTATTTCTTTCCGCTTCCTTTCTTTTCATCCTTCCGCTGATTATGGGAACTGAGCCTGCCGTTTATGTTACGACAGAATCGCCGAAGCAAGCTAAACCCGGTTCTGAGTTCATCGTGCGGATGACAATCCACAAGGGAAGCACATTAGGCTTTGCCAGAATACAACAATTTATTCCGGAAGGCTTCATGGTTGAAGTCATTGATTCAAAGATGGCTCAATTTATCGGAGATGGCTCCAGCATTAAATTTATTTGGACTCAAATGCCGGCTGAGGAAAGTTTTGAAATAAGTTACAAAGTCATCACTCCTGCCACTATGAATGGCCTTCAAGTGATCAATGGAGTTTTGATTTATATTGAAGACGAAAAAACAGAACAGTATGCCCTCCCTCCTATTGAGGTGCTGGTTTCTGAGAATGGCTCTTTGACAAATGATCTGAACAGGCCACAGGTGGAACGGAAATTAATAGCTACAGTCCCTGAATTAAATGAGTACAAAGTTGAGCTGACAATACATCCCAGAAGTGAAGAAAAATCAGCACGTTTCATCGATCAGATTCCGGAAGGTTATGCAGCATTTTCAGATCAATCAAACGGAGCACAATTCCTTTTTGCGGATGGCGTTGTCACTTTCAGCTGGCTTAGGATGCCAAATGATTCCACATTTACTATATCTTATTTTGTCAGATCCGAACAAAGGCGAACACCACCAAGCATTAATGGTATGTTAGTTTATGGTAATTCTGCAATGGACATTGAATTAGACTCCGCTGATATGAAAGATGACTTGTATGATCTGGCAATCAAATCAACAGAAGAATCAACAAATCAAATATTAACTGAATTACTTGACAGCGAGAGTTCAAAAAAACACGAATCTGAAAACACGGCGAACTCAAAAACATCAGACATAATGATCCCTTCAGCTAAAGGCGGGGTTTATTATAAGGTTCAGATTTCAGCGACGATAAAAAGTCCTGTTCGGAATAATGTCTGGTTTAAAAAATATTATAAGATGACTGAAGAGGTGGATCTGACTTATCATGATGGTTGGAAAAAATACCTGATTGGAACTTTTAATAATTTCAAAGATGCCAATGTTCATAAAAGAAGGACACGTGAAAAAGTGAGCGATGCCTTCGTTGTGGCGTATCAGGATGGACAACGTATCAGCCTGAAGGATGCTATGAATTCAAAAAAAATTAATCAATAAAAACCACTATTGGGAAAAGTCTGGAGAATATTTCAGCATGAACCCGATATCAGAATTATTAAACAAGCGGAATCAATTTTGAAACTTCTGAACAGACATATTCAACAGGCTTACAGGAGCAGGAGTGTATACTTTTGCAGCATACATTTCCTTCTTTCAATTTGTTTATTTCTATTGATAAGTCCTCTGACTCAGGGGCAAGAACAGGAAGATCGGAATACTTTCAGAAGCAAGTTACCGGTGGTGAGTATCGCGCCCGGCGTTTTTCATTTCCTTGGTGACATAGGCTATTCACATCCGAACGAACCATTTCTCGGAAAAACAGGTTTCCAGATCGAACTACAACAACAGAGCAAATCACGTCTGTCAATTTCAGCAATTTTACTTTCTGGTCAGGTAATTGGTGACGAGCAGAATCGAAACAGAGCCTTGAATTTCCGATCATCTATTGTAGCGGAAGGTATCATGTTACGATTTGACTTTATCAACCGCAAAAAAACCGATCAAACTCTTATTCCCTATTTGACGGCGGGAGTCGAGTATGTCTTCTTTCATACTTTTGCGGATCTGAAAGATGCGGAGGGCAATCCTTATCATTATTGGGATGATGGATCGATCAGAAACGTGGGACAATCGGATACTGCTGCACATAGAGCAGTGAAACTACGCCGGGATTATTTATATGAGACAGACATTCGGGATGCGAATCTGGATGGATTTGGCAAGTATAGCCAAGGCACATGGGCTTTTCCTCTGGGGGCAGGAGTACGTTTTGTCATTTCTCCAAAAATTTCCTTACACCTGAGTACTGTTTGGCATCTTATAAGCAGCGATCTGATCGATGGTATTACAGATAAGAGTGAGGGATTGCGCAAAGGAAATTCCAGAAATGATAATATTATATTCAGCTCCGTTGCTCTTCGTTATGACCTGGCTGCGTGGACTACAAATAAATCAAAGAACGGATACAGACCAAATAAAAATGACCTGCGCGATGTTGACTTCAAAGCACTCGCAAACGAAGATGCTGATTCAGATGGAATACCGGATATTAAAGACGATTCGTCAGCTACACCTGCCAGCAAAGAAGTTGATGCTAATGGAAAACCTATTGACAAGGATAATGATGGTATTCCTGACTACAGGGATTTGGAATTGAATTCAGCCCAGAATGCGGTAGTCAGTGTAGATGGGATTACCATAACGGAAGAGATGATTGAAGCAAAATTTCAGAAGGATTCATTGGCTGCCCTCCCTGCTTTGGTTGAATACATACAAAGTTATGATCGGCTTCTCCAAAGAAATCCCGGATTTGAAAAACAAGAAGTACAACGATTACATAGCGAGAATCCTTTGAGGAACAAAATTCCAGCTTTATATCAGCGCCTTGACAGCGATAGTAATGAATATATTTCTCCGACAGAAATAAGTACTGCCATTGATGAATACATGGCAGGAAAATCCACTTACTCCATCCCTGAATTTTATGATCTAATTGATTTTTTCTTCCTGCAGAAATAAAGAAAATTCAGGCTTTTTACTAAAAGATCATAAATTTCTACCGCATACTCGTCACAAGAAAAGTGAAACTGTAAGATTCCGGTCTTTTTTTTTTAACTAATCAAACAATCACTCAGTAGAATATAATGCATTAAAAGAAAACACTTTCAGTGTTGGAAGAGATGCATTAAAACCTTATGGAGATGACTGAACAAATATTACATATCCTTGTAGTAGAGGATGATGAGGTGGATAGAATGATCATGAAACGTGCTTTGCACGCTTCGGGAATCCAACATCAGCTGCAAATAGCCATAGACCATGAAAGCGGACTTACCGCTGCCGTTAAGCAGGAATATGATTGCATTTTTCTTGACTACAATCTCCCCGGAGGAACAGGTCTCGAACTGTTAAAGGCGATTCGCGCTGCTGAAAACACATCCCCTATTATCATCGTTACCAGTCAGGGTGATGAAAAGCTTGCTGTACAAGCTATGCGAAATGGGGCGAATGACTATATCCCCAAAGTTCTACTTTCACCGGAAGGTATCGCGCAAAGTGTAAGATACATGATAAGCCTGAAGAAAACGGAAAAGGAACGTAAGCTTCTGCAAAGTCAATTATTAGATACACAGCGAAGACTACAGACAGTCGTGGCAAACTCCCCAATCATCCTATTTGCACTGGATGAAAATGCTGTTTTCACCTTGTTTGAGGGAAAGGGGCTTTCGGACATCGGTATAAACAAAAATGAATTCATCGGAATAGCTCTTGAATCCGCTCCTGTGTTGCCTCTCAGCAAGGAGGATTTTAACAGAGCAATGAAAGGAGAAGAAGTAACGATAGTTGCGGAACTGGCAGGAAAATTTTTTGAGATTTTTTATACTGCCACCTTAGATGAAAATAAAAAAGCCATTGGTGTTATCGGCGTTGCTTCGGATATTACTGATCACAAAAAAGCTGAAGAAGCCTTAGTGCGAGCCAAACAGGTTGCGGAAGAGACAGCAAAAATTAAAGAACAATTCCTTGCGAATATGAGTCATGAGATCCGTACACCAATGAATGGTATTATCGGACTCACCAGAATACTTCTCGAAAGCAAACTTGATGATGAACAACATCGTTTCCTGCGTTCGATTAAAACATGCTCTGATAATCTGTTGGTCATCATCAATGATATTCTCGATTTCTCAAAGATCGAAGCCGGAAAAATGAGTTTTGAAAACGTGGCGTTCAATATTCCTGAAATCGCAAAGGATGCCATAGAATTATTCCAAACAAAAGCAGATGAACGCTCAATCAAACTAATTACATCGATAGATCCCTCAATTCCTTTA
Organism: uncultured Flavobacteriales bacterium; assembly: GCA_964355885.1. GTDB lineage: Bacteria > Bacteroidota > Bacteroidia > AKYH767-A > 2013-40CM-41-45 > QQVM01. The sequence continues at coordinate 15,471 of CAYHFJ010000019.1, read as the reverse complement.
CATATTTGCGGAGACCCTACCCGGCTAAGTCAGATATTAAACAATCTGATAAGTAATGCGATCAAGTTTACAGAAAAGGGAGAAGTATCTCTTAGTATAAAACTTCGTAGTCGCAGGGAAGATTATCTTACACTTGATTTTGAAATTAAGGATAGTGGTATAGGTATTCCTGAATCAAGTATTGGAAATATATTTGAGAGTTTTACTCAAGCCAGCAGTGATACCACCAGAAAATTTGGTGGTACCGGATTAGGGCTGACCATTGTAAAAAATATGATCGAGTTACAGGGCGGAGCGATAGGAGTTCGTAGTCAGATTGGGGCAGGCACAACTTTTTATTTTCACCTTAGTTTCCAGATCGAAAATGAGCAGGTAGTTCAGGACGACAAAACACCGGATAAAGAAATATCAATCTCACACCTGAGGATACTGGCAGCTGAAGACAATCCTATCAATCAGATGGTTGTAAAAAAACTTTTTGAAGGCTGGAATACTCATCTGACATGTGCCGACAATGGGAAAATTGCGGTTGAGAAACTTCAAATCGAACAATTTGATCTCGTGTTGATGGATATTCAGATGCCGGAAATGGATGGACATACAGCTTGCAGAAAGATTCGAAGCGACCTTCCGGAAGCTATAAGGAACATTCCGGTCATCGCCATGACAGCCCATGCCACCTCAGAAGAAAAGCAAAAATGCTTCGATGCAGGTATGAATGATTATATAAGTAAACCCTTTAATCCTGATGAACTAAAAAAGAAGATACTGAAGCTAACCCAACAGGTAAGTTCTTCGTTAAATGCGGATGATCACGCATTGCATAGCCTTGAACATGTGGCCGAATCCGAGAAAACTATGAATATAAAGCCAATAGTCGCTGAAAACATTGAAGTAATTCCACTTACAGACAAAACAGACCCACATACTCCTCATCTGATAATTGAGAACCCCTCCCAGAGAATTATTTCCGAGAACAGCAACGAGAATAAAATCAACCTGACATATCTGAAACAAATCGCTGACGGAAATGACTCTTTCATCATTGAAATGATTGAGATGTTTCTTAATAAAACACCTCAGGCTTTGGAAGAAATGAATACCTGCTACCGGCAGAATAACTGGGATACTCTGAGACAAATTGCTCATCGTATAAAACCTTCCTTTGCATATATCGGTCTTAGCGAAACCCAGCATCTGTTGGGGGAAATCGAAAAGCTTAGCGAGGAAGCAAACCAACCGGAGAAGGTAGGCGAACTGATGACTGCAGTAGGATCAGTTTGTGAAAGTGTGTTTTCCCAGCTTGAGCAGGAACTGGTTGGAATGAAATAACGTCAGTACAGTTAAACTCTCTGCCAGCATGATCCGGTAAGGAAAACGATAAGGAGTGTGGACAAGTAATCAGAGTATTAATCCGGAACAAAATTCCGGATTTTTTTTTATTCACAATGGAACTGAATAATTCAATGATCCCTTAGAAAGAAGAATACCTCTTTGAACTTAAAATCGTATCTTGCCCAAGGTTTCCTTTTTTACCAACTATGAAAGTATTAATTTGTGAGGATGATGAGATGGTCCTTAAAATGGTGGAATTTAAGTTGCAAAAGGAAGGTTACGAGGTACACCTTGCAAGCGACGGAAAAGAAGCTCTTGAAAAGGTAAAATCTATCAAACCTGATATAATCATCACCGATATCATGATGCCCTACCTTACAGGACTCGAAATTGTGCATCATGTTCGTAAGGAAATGGGACTTGAAACACCGATCATTATCGTCTCCTCGATAGGCCTTGAAAAGACTGTTTTAGAAGCTTTTCAGCTGGGAGCGGACGACTTTATTACAAAGCCATTTAGCCCCAACGAACTCTCTGTTCGGGTTAAAAAAATACTAATGAAATCAGCCTGATTTTCAAACAAATTTGCACATTCAGCGTATACTTTTCAACATTTAAAATCACAATAAAGATCCTTTCTCCCACACTAAGGGATTCTTATCTTTGACGTGATTTTTACAATTTATGGCAGTCCAGCGTCCTTACTTCCTGATACTTTTAAAACTACCCTTCCGGCTTATTCTCCCAGTTTGGCTGTTGCTCATCTCCCACGCAGGGCATGCACAAACTTCACAGAAGTCTGATACTGTAATCATCGTAACCGATACCACCGATTTTGACAGGTTATTTAAGCGTGCGAGAGAGATCGGTGCTCAGAAGAATTACAACTTCGCTCGCCGAATTTGTTATAAAATTCTGGAAAAAAAACCATCCTATTACGATGTACGGACATATATCGGCCGAACTTACTCATGGGAGTATGCATACGATGATGCCAGAACTGAGTTCAGTCGGGTACTCATTGAAAAAGAAAATGATTTTGAAGCCCTTGCAGCTTTGATCGATGTAGAATACTGGACAAACAACCTTGATGTTGCAATGAACTACCTCAGGCTGGCGATGGGTTTTTACCCGACTTCTGAGGCATTGATGGTCAAAAAAGCGAAGATATTGTTGCGTCAGGGCGATAAAGAAGCCGCCGCACTCTCTCTAAGAAGAGTCTTGGATTTAAATCCCGGAAACAAAGATGCCATTGTTCTGTTGAACTCCATGAGTGATTCAAGATTAAGCAATCGATTCTCAGCTTCTTACTCTACTGACTATTTTGATTCACGGGATCCACAAAAATTAGCTTCAATAGAAATTGGAAGAAGTTTTATTTTTGGGTCAATAATTTACAGAGCCAGCTACGCCGAGAAATTCAATGAAAATGGTTTACAGGCTGAAGCCGACGGGTATCTCCGATTTGTGAAATCGAATTACCTATATGTAAACTTGGGGTTCAGCGATTCAAAAGTATTTCCGGATCTCAGAGCCGGCGTAGAAATCTTTCAGAAGCTACCTGCGTCTTTTGAACTCTCAGGGGGTTACAGATACCTGCGTTTTTCTCCTCCCGGGACTTCCATTTATACGGCAAGTCTTGGTAAATATTACCGTAATTACTGGTTTGCATTCCGGACCTACCTCACACCAAAAGTAAGTCTTGGCACAGAACAATTCCTACAAAAGACATCACAAACTTATATCCTGAATATTCGTAATTATTTTGATGATGCCGATAATTATCTTGGTATCAGAATAAGTCGCGGTCAATCTCCGGACGAACAAAAACTGGCATTTTCTGATACACCTCTATTTAAATCTTTCCAAGGCGGCCTGGAATATCAACGACGTATATTCGGTCGTTGGATTATGAAAGGTGAAATTGGATTTGCAGATGAAGAAGTACGTGAAGGATCCTCACAACAAAGATTATCTGTTGGAGTTCAAATGAAAACTGTATTTTAACAGCTGAGAATGAAACGAACCGACTACCATATTCCCATCATCCTGATTTTGTTTTTTCAGCTGTCCGCACTTTGCGTTTGTGGTCAGGGAACCGCAAATATTTCTCCGACTAAAAGACCCAAAGATTTTGGTAAAGCATTTTTTGAGAAGGATTCCATCCACACGATCAAAATATCTTTCACACAGTGCAACTATTGGGATTCACTGACTTATTACAAAAACATACAAGACTCCTTAGACATCGCGACTTACATGCAAGCTACTGTGGTCATAGATGGAAAGAAATTCTATTCATGTGGTGTTCGTTTTAAGGGAGAATCATCTTATGACTTCTATCCCGGAAAGAAAAAACCATTCCGGATTAAATTTGACAAGTTTATAAAGAAACAGGATTTCTTCGGACTTGAAGATCTGAATCTGACAAATAATTTTAAGGATCCGACCATGATCCGGGAGAAGATCTATCTGGATATGCTCAACAGGCATGGCCTGCCCGCTCCCAGAGCTACCTTTGCCAAGCTGTATATCAATGATAAGTATTGGGGGCTATATCAGGTAAATGAAAATATTGACGATGTCTTTCTGGAAACACGTTTTAAAGAAAAGAGTGGAAATCTGTTTCAGGGTGACCCAGTGGCGAATTTTGTGTATCTCGGTAATGATCAGTCGAAATATTATATGCGATACGGCCTGAAGAACAATGAAGCCAAAAATGATTGGAGTGATCTTGTTCGCTTAATCAAACAAATCAATGACACCATTCTGAAAGAAGAAGAATATGCGCAACGTATTAACAATTTAATCGATCTTGATGCCTGTCTGAAGAGCTGGGCCATCAATAACCTGATTGGAAATATAGATGCATATAACATGTTCTACCCTCACAACTTCTTTATCTATCATGACAGTGCGTCTACAAAATGGAAGTGGATTTCACTTGATGGAAATTATTCGTTTGCGGCGTGGAACCCTATCATGAATTATCCTCAACTCACACGCATGAGTGTGATGATACCTGATTCAACACCTTACAATGATGCAAGGCCACTGCTGGAGCGAACATTAGGTTCAAATTTAATTATTCAGAGGCACTATATCAAAATTGTTAAGGAGCTTTTTTATAACGACTTCCAACCGGAACGTATGAATCAAATTATTGACAGTCTCTCTCTTCGTATCCGTGTCGCGGTGTATGCAGACAGCAATAAAATGTATTCAAATACGGATTTTGATACAAATATTAACAGTACAATTGGCGATCCATTGGATCCGGGGAACTTCATTCCCGGACTGAAGTCATTTCTTTCCGATCGCAGACGACATATTGAAGCACAGCTGGAAGTACTTGAACGTATGCTCAACTAGGCAATTAATTCTCATCATATGAGTTTGCGTCATTCGAGATGACCTTACTCAAATCAATTTGAAAGCTAAACCTCTCAGTGAACAGGATTTTACAAATTGACTGGTCGAATATCCAGTATACCGTTGATGAGTACAGCAGGACTTTATATAGTTTTCCTGTCCACATTCGTTTCCTGTTAGGAGTAACGGTACTATTTCTTGTTTTCATTTTCATTCTCCTGAATGTTATACTTGGCAGCAGGATCTATAAAACAAAGCTGCTGAATAAGAGAAAACAATTACGTGAAAAGTACAAACCGCTTTTTACACAATTACTTTTCGAAGACGAGTCCTTCCTGCTTGACCCAAATCTACTCGAAAAATTCGCCGCTGAAGATTTGGAAAATAAGTATCATCGTTCAATTCTGTGCGATGAAATTATCCATTTACATGAAAACTTTACAGGAGAAGCCGCCTCTCGTCTCGAGCTCCTTTTTGTAAAACTGGGCTTGCATCATGATTCAATCGAGAAAATAAAGAATCGGAGATGGTATATCACAGCAAAAGGAATGCGAGAACTGGCACTGATGAATGTAAGAGAATCACAAACAAATTTAAGCGAGTTTTTAAATCATAAGAATGACATTCTTCGCATGGAAGCAAGAATTTCCATCATGAAACTGAGTACAGAAAATCCGCTGTCTTTTTTATCAAAAATAAAAGAACCACTTTCGGCCTGGGATCAGGCCAATATTTATAGCATGCTCACAAAGATGCCTGAACAGACGATTCCTGATTTCAGCAACTGGCTTAACTCAACAAATAAAAGTGTTGTCCAATTCTGTATATTGATGATAGGAGCCTTCAGACAACAGGATTCTATGAATGTACTTATTCATATGCTGGATCATGAAGATGAAGTAGTAAGGCTCTCGGTTATTAAAGCATTGAGAGAACTCAATGCCTATGCCTCCGAATCAAAACTTGTAATCATGTATCCACTGGAAACGGAAGACGTACAATTTGAAATCGTAAAAACCCTGGAAGCTGTCGGAAAAGAAAGTTCGGCAACATTGATGGAAAAAATTCTCAGGCAACCGGTAAAAAATCATTCAATTTCCATACAAGCGGTAAAAACATTTCTGGCAACCGCGCAGGATGCAAAGCAACGACTTGACCACCTGCTGGAAAGCAGTAATCCACAGCTTAAGCTAATCGTTCAACACGCTCAGGACAAAAGACTATAAAAATCAGATGGGTTTATTTTTTTATTACTTCACAAAATTTGCCGATCACTTTATCCTGATCTACAGTGCCCTGCTTTTTGGCACTTACTTTCTCCTGTCAGCTTATTCTGCCCTGGATATTATCAATTACATGAGGCGAAACAGTTTCATTGATTATCGGGATCTGTTAACGTCTCCATCCACTCCGGCGATTTCCATCATTGCTCCCGCTTACAACGAATCGAAAACCATTGTTGAGAATGCCCGATCACTACTAAATATTCACTATGTAAATTTTGAAGTAATCATTGTGAATGATGGCAGTAAGGATGAAACATTGCAACTAATGATTGACGCATATGATCTGGAACCCGCGCCAATCTCTTTTGATCAAAAACTTCTCTGTAAACCGATAAGAGCAGTGTATAAATCCCGAATTCCATCCATGAACCGGTTGACTGTAGTCGATAAAGTTAATGGCGGAAAGGCCGACGCATTGAATGCAGGGATAAATGTTTCGAAACATGGAATCTTCGCAGCCATAGACGTTGATTGTATTCTTGAGTACGATTCCCTTCTAACCATGGTTAAACCATTTATGGAGGAAACAGAGGATGAAAAAGTGATAGCTGTCGGAGGTGTTGTTCGAATTGCCAACTCCTGTGAAGTAAAAGATGGAAAAATTATTAAAGTCAACCTCCCTTCTGACCTGATACCACGAATTCAGGTATTAGAATACATACGTGCCTTTCTGCTGGGCCGTATGGCATGGAGCCGGTTAAATGGATTGATCCTGATCTCGGGAGCCTTTGGCATGTTTGATAAAAAAATAGTGGTTGCTGCAGGTGGGTATAACCATAAAACCGTTGGGGAAGACATGGAGCTTGTCATTCGTATGCGCCGGTACATGGAAGAAGCAAAGAAGAAATACAAAGTAGTTTATTTACCCGATCCTCTTTGTTGGACTGAGGCTCCTGATACCCTAAAAATATTGAGCAAACAAAGAAACAGGTGGACACGTGGAACTGCTGAAACACTGTGGATCCATAAAAAATTATTATTCAATCCAAAATACAAATTTCTTGGAATGGTTAGCATGCCGTTTTGGTTTATATTCGAATGGCTCGCACCGATCGTCGAAACTACAGCATTTCTTTATCTTGTGATGATGGCATTCCTTGGCATATTAAACGTTGAATTATTTATCACCTTATTTCTTCTTATCTATGCCTTTGCCATTCTCTATTCGACTGCGGCTATCTTATTTGAGGAACTTTCCTTTCATCAGTACAAAAAGAAGAGAGACATCTTTCGCCTACTGGGAACCGCATTCATCGAACCAATCATAATTCATCCCCTGACCGTCTATTATGCAATCAGAGGGAACCTTGATCTGCTGACCGGTATTAAGAACTGGGGTGAAATGAAACGAAGTGGATTCAATCCAAAAAAATCTTAACTCTTTTACCACAGCAAATTTAAATTACCAACGAGTAACCTGCTTACACATTTCATTCGCGGCTTAATTTGGTTCAAATCAATTTAATCTTTTTGCGGCCTGAAGCCCTGTAGGTTTCGTTAAAAATATTTTGCATCATTGGAAGATAAAACTCCCAGAAAAATCTGTTACGATCTGTAACATCAACAGCATTATACATTAAAAACTTCAGTCCACCTATCCCATCTAGTTTTGCGAAACGGAATTTCGTTGGATTATCCGCAAAATCACCGCAGAAATAATAAAATTTATAGTCCAGGTTTCTGCGAATAATAGCCGGAAATATTTTAGGTATACTGTGTTGTGCAAGTATTTTCTCCCCTTCCACTGTAGTACCCAGAACATATTTTGAAACCACTTCATTGCTGTCACTTTTATTTTCCATGATATCCATCCAATAAGGATAAATCTGAATAGAAGGGACATCATATTCGGTTTGGAATTTCTTTTCGGTATATATATTCGGTACCGGATTAATCAAATCCTTTCCGGATTCAAGAATTACAACCTGCCCTTCTTGATGTACGAATATGAGACCTTCCTTTGTAAAATTCCATCTGCCGAAGTGTTGTTTCTTGTATGAATTCACTACCCATGTGGGAAGATCAGGATTATTTACAGTGTCTAAAGAAGCGATATATCGTGCTATCCAGCCTGTCCATTCCACTGAAAACATCTTTTCAAAATTCTTACGTACATCAAATGGTGTGGGATAGCCAATAGAATTAAACTCCACCAACACAGGTTTCTTCTTTTCCTTCATTTTTGCCATCAATAGAATATCCTTTTCTGACATTCCTCCATAGATGCTTTCTGATATTTCATTTACATCCCTGTGCTTATACCACTCGTTCCCTAATACCCCATAAGTATCTGTGAAATATACCATGTCATAAGTATTAGCCACGCTATCCACTTCCGGTTCATTCATTTTCTCAAGATCTTCAATAGTATATTTTTCATCCTGACCAGGGAAAAAACCGTAATAATCCTTGTTAATATCATAGAAATTACCATCCGGTTTTGAGTATTTCTCATGGTCAAGAATCCAGTTCACTGAGCGATGCTTAAAACTATTGGAATTCAATACTGTCTTGTCGACAATGAGCAAATTCAAGGATTTTACGGGGCTAAATTCCCATGAAATCCTCATCCAGAATGGAGTCGCAAGGATGATGATGATTATGGCTAGAATAATACTGCTTTTCATAAGGGAAATGAACTGTAAGATTTGAAGGATAAAAGTAAATTAATAAACCCGTCTAACTGCAACAAAAATAGGCAGAAAGCACTAAAAGATTCACAAAACACTGTTTAAAAAATCATGGCAACTACGAAGATCTTTGTGATCGAAGACGATCAGTTTCTGGGCAATCTAATCAAGAAAACCCTTGAGAAAATAGACAATCTCGAAGTCACCCACTATCTGACACCAGAAGAATGTCTCACTAACCTGCACCTAAACCCGGATATCGTTTCCATAGATTACCTGCTCCCCGGAATGAACGGGCTCGAACTATTGGAGAAAATCAAGAACTACAATCATGATATCCATTGCATCATGGTCTCCGGTCAGGAAAAACTTGATGTCGTTATCGATACATACAGAAAAGGTGCGGCAGATTATATCATTAAGAATGATAACGCGCTTATTAACCTTGAAAATTCGGTAAAAAATTTATGCAAAAGTGTATATCTGCGTCAGGAAAATGATTCACTGAAAGAGCAAATCATTGACAGGAACAAATACACTTCCATTCTGGGAACCAGTGGTGCAGTATTACGTGTATTGAAACTCATCCAAAAGGTTGAGAAGAGTAATATCATGGTATTGGTAACTGGACAAAGTGGAACGGGAAAAGAATTAGTTGCACGTTCAATACATTATAATTCTCCCCGGGCAAAAAAGCCTTTTGTGACTGTAAACATGGCTGCCATACCTGAGGATCTCATTGAGAGCGAACTATTCGGTCACGAAAAAGGTGCTTTCACTGATGCCCGTGACCGTCGCATTGGAAAATTTGAGGAAGCCAATGAAGGCACAATCTTTCTTGATGAAATCGGAGAGATGGACCTGATGATGCAGACCAAACTCCTTCGTGTGCTTCAGGAAAAAGAAGTTACCCGAATTGGTTCGAATAAATCAATTAAGCTTGATGTAAGAGTGCTTGCCGCGACAAATAGAAATCTGGCACATGAAGTAAAAGAAGGAAGGTTCCGTGAAGACTTGTTCTACCGGCTTCAGGGCTTCTTAATCCATCTGCCACCACTGTATGAACGTGGTGATGATGTGATCCTGCTTTCAAAAACTTTCCTAAACGATTTTTGCAAAGACAACAAGATGCCTTCAATCACTCTTTCAAAGGATGCCGCAAAGTTTCTGATGGAATACAAATGGCCGGGTAATGTCCGTGAATTGAAAGCTGTGATAGAACGGGCGGCAATCATGTCTGATAACAATGAAATATCACCGGAAGACCTGGTTTTTCCAAATACTTAAATGACTGCATACACAAAAAAAACCCTGGCTAATCCCGGGGTTTTTTTTTGATTTCTAACGAAGAACACCGGTTATTAGAAATACCAGTGAATTCTTACACTGTAAATACAAGAGAATTTTCTCCTTATAACCTATACAAAATAAAAAGCACTAAAAATTGAGCAAAAAGTGTGTACTAAACATGTGACTGATTAATATCAAAAAAATCTTACAAATGTAATCATCCAGTCTCCTTGGAAGACGCGTTTTTTTCTGTAATGCGTAGAATAAACTACAATAAACCAATTTGAATGAATTTTAAAATAACCAAAATGAAGCCGAAAGCCATACAAAAGCAAAGGCAAAGGATGAGGACTGTTGTAAGTCTCACGTTATTTCTGATGTCCTGCACTACTGCAGGCCTCATGCTATATTTCAATCTGAATGAACCAAAGGGTATTCAGGCAAAAAATACACAAACTGTGAATGTAGTTATCGTAAAAGAACAGGAGCTGTTGACTGAAAAAAGTATTAATGCACCAAGACTCATTCAGCATCCTCCAACTAATTCAAAAACAATTTTTGTGAAAGCCGTGAAGGGAGAAAATATTTCTTCTTCAAATTAATTTACGATTTTTCCCCGAGAAAAAATATATGTCTCAAATCTATACATCCTTTACCCTGAGAGTCGGAATGATTTCGATTCTTTTGTCTATGGGATCATGCTTTTATTCATTGGGTAATCCTAAATCGCCTGTCGCATCAGGCAACTGGTCTAATCCTGCAATTTGGGGAGGAACAACAGCACCAAGTGCCTCGGATAATGTGACTATCCCGGCAGGGCAAACTGTCGTGGTGGATGCAGACATTACAGTGAAGAATCTTATTGTCACCGCAAATTCGACCTTGAATTGGGTGCCAGGGAAAAGAATGACAATGAACGGAAGTTTTACAGTTAACGGCAATGTAAATCTGAATGGAGGACTGATCACGCTTGGCTCTCCGGGTTTACCCTTCATTCTTGGCGCAAATTCTGTATTCACCTGGGATCCTGGAGTAAATACTTCAACTGAAGCAACGCTATTCACAAGAGGAGTAGAAGATTTCTCATTAAGCAGTACACTTATCATCAAAAAATGGTATAATTATTCTACTCCATTGGGAAATGTTATCACAGGAAATTTCGGAAACCTGACTTTAAATTCTCTCAGCGGTACCAATGCAATTGTTGAGTGGAATCAAAATAATCAATTTGAGTCTCACCTGATACGTGGTACTCTCACTATAGAGCAAGGATGGATCACACTTGATAAATCCGGTTCTATAAGTAATACGACACTTTCCAGTTTAGTATTGTCATCAGTAAACTCAACATTATATGGGCACAATGGGAACCATTCCGGAACTTTTCAACTTAATACAGGAACTATAACGAATTCGGGTGGAACCATAATTGGTTTGAATGATGGTACAGGAAATATTACTTTGAAAGTTGTTGGCAATTTCACGAATAGTGGAAATGTAAAATTAATTATGAATTCCGGTGTAACAGGTGTCGGAAATGGTAATGCAACTTTCAATGTAAGTGGCACCTATTCACAAAACGCCGGAGATACCCGGTTTATCTATAATGTCGCATCATCCAATTCGGGTACATTCAATTCTACTGTCGGATCTATAAATTTAACAGGTGGAATATTCATGGGGCAAACCGGATGCCATACCGGTTCCGGAATCTGCAGTCTTAATGTAACGAACAATCTCACTGTTAATTTCACTAACAACGCTGACAAATTCAGGGGAACATCGCTTTCTTCCATAGGGTCAAATAATAATAATGCGGGCTTTACACTAATTGTCGGAGGAAATCTTGTTTGTTCCGGTCCTGCTTCATCAGAATTCACTACATCAGCAGCCTACGGTCCGGAAACAATATTTATCGGAGGAAGCCTGCAAGTATCCGGCAGCGTGTTGAGTTCAAACTATGGAACATCTGCAGCTGCCCACGCATCAACAATAGAGGTAAACGGAAATCTGACGATCAGCGGAGGATCCAGCTTCCTGAGCAGGAATGGCGGGAATGCTTCCGTTAATATCCTCGGAGATGTGAGCATAACTAATGGGATGCTAATTCTAAAAGCTTCTACCGGGTCATTGGGAATGAGTATCGCAGGTCAATACACTCAAAGCAATGGTATGGTGTACTTCCATGGCAACTCAAGTGTAGTTTCTACAGATAAAATTTCAATGAGCATTCTTGGAAATTTCAGCCAAAGTGGTGGAGTGCTTTCCTTCGATGATAACACGGCCAACACGAATGCAACACATGAACTCGTTCTTCTTGGGTCGGTTTATTCAATTTCGGGAACAGGAGTAATTACACATGCCGGTGCAGGAACTTCTCAGTCATTTGGATTGATAAAATTTGCGAGGAATGGTGTAACTCAATTTCTACGAACTTCCGGACATCAATTGCAACAGGTACGTCAGGATGTTGAGGCTAATTGTGTGTTAACAGTTTCTTCCGGGTTGATACAGGTCTGCTCTCATGCATCAACCGCGACAGATTACTTCCGTATCCGGGCACTGGGAAAAGTTCAGTTGAAATCAGGACAATTTCAAAGCGATGCCGCTTTTAGCAATTCAGGTATACAGGTCGATGCTTCAGGTACGCTTGAAGTATATAGTTCAGAAGGACTATATAATGGAAGCTCAACCGGGTCAATCAGTTCCACTGGAAATATGAATTACTTTCTGGATGAGAACAGTATTGTAGAATATGCCGGAACAATAAATCAAATCCTGACAGGAACAATTTATGCGATGACCGATGGTCCACAACACAAATATGGAATTCTTCGAATAGCACTTCAGAACTCAGCTTATGCTCAAATCAACGAGGCTCAGATTTATACCCGAAACAGACTGGAGCTAGTAAGTGGAAGTATAAATCTTAATAGAAAATCATTCGTGCTTGAGAACGGAGAGCATGATGCCGTTTTGCGGAATGCAGGTTTTGTTCTGAGCGAGGATGATGATAGTTATTTTATATGGAATAATATTGGTTCAGGTGTGCATGAATTCCCATTTGGAAAAAGTGCTTCAGATTATTTACCTGTACTCTTCACCCCTCTCTCAGGATTTGGGAATAGTGTATCTATCGCAACCCGTAGCACGAATTCATCAGACAATCAGCCTATGCCGTCGAACCTGCTTGCATCAGCTTTAAGCCTTATCAATATCGGATTTGCAGAAAATGAAGTCATTGACAGGTGGTGGAAAGTAAGTGCATCCGGAATAACAGCAAATGTAACATTGAAATATAGTAGTTCTGAAAATACACTTTCCATTGCCAACAGACTTAGTCCGCTTGGGATGCGTAGCTGGAATGGTCTATCATGGACTGAAGGAAGAGGTTATGGTTTTGGAATTCTTTCCGGAACAGGCAGTGTGAGTATTACCAATGTCAGTCAATTTTCGACCTGGATTCTGGCAACTAATAATGCAGTTCTTCCAATTGAGTTGTCACTATTCCAGGTAAAAGCATTCAGGGATAATGTGCGACTTGACTGGACAACATCTACTGAAATTAATAACGAATACTTTACAATAGAACGAAGTATCGATGGAATAGAATTTGATAGACTTGACAGAGTTGAAGGTGCTGGAAATAGTACTGAACTCAGGAAATATTCATACATCGATCACTCACCTGTAACAGGCAGATCATATTACAGATTAAAACAAACTGACTATGATGGCAAGTTCAGCTATTCCGAAATAAAATCAGTTTCATTCGGAGTTGAAAATAATTCAATACTCCAGATTGAAAGTATATCACCCAATCCATTTAGTGAACTTTTTCGGGCAATCTATACTCTTCCTGAATCAGGGGAAGTAAAAATAATGCTTATGCACTCGTCCGGTAAGTTGATTAAAACCTGGATCGAAAAAGGGAACAAAGGACAAAACACAATAGAATACAGTGATGGTTCATCCTTGCAACCGGGCACCTACATTCTTCAATTAGTTCAAGGTGATCAAAGTTCAACAAAAAAAATGATAAAAGAGTAAGACACTTAACAGAGCAAACACACAAATATTTATGAAAGGAAAAATAAAACCCGGAACCAAACAAAAAAATAAGCTTTCCATGCGACTTATATTTGTCGTTGGAATCGCGTCATTGGCTTTCGTTTTTACGATTGGTGTACTCGTATTCCTTAATTTAAACAATCAGAGTAAATCAAGAGCGACGGGTAACGGTAGCGAATCAGGAGGAAATATATTAAATATTTCAGGAGATATTATTACAGAATTTACATGGGAGAATAAAAACGCGCTCATAGCGACTTTAGGTCCTGATGCAATGAGTGCAGGTAAATTAACACATACGGTTTTTGGAGGCAGAGCCTCAACAAAAGGAATTGCTCCGGGTCCGGAAGGGAATGATATCAATCTGGAAATTCAGGGAACCGCACTTTTTGATCTGGAAGGAATAGATATCAACATTGATTATCGAAGAAACGAAGAGTCGGGTAATTTTTTTAGCAGAGGGAATGGATTTAACTTCGGAATGGAGAAGGGCTTTCTTACTATCAACTACCGTGTCGCATCCGGGCGAAATTCATTTTTAACTATAAAGGAAAAGACAAGTTTCGAAGTTCCTTCGGATCCATCTTTCAGGTCTTATCGATTCATCTACACCCCTTCTACAGGAAAAGGAGAGATTTTCGTGAACAGTGTCATGGTATGGAGTCATCAGGGAAATTCCAACACTCCTTTATACTGGAAAGGCTCCGACAATATTATCATTGGAAAAAACATGAATGGCGGCGGAATTGACCGACCTGTCTTTGACAACCTCGTCATCCGATCAACAGGATCGGTATCAATGTTTGCAGCATCCCTTTTAACTTTCATGCTTGATCCAAAAGATCAAGAGGTGAAGATCAACTGGTCCACAACGATGAACGAAAAAGTTGACTACTTCACTATTGAACGCTCCATTAATGGTATTGATTTTGTCAATATCTGCAAACTTCCGGCAAATCCTAACCTTTCTTCCGGAGAAGAATATTCATATACAGATAGAGTTACTAATTCATCAACCGTAGTTTATTATCGATTACGTCAGACTTTTCTGAATGGAAAATTTGTAACTCACCCACTCTCCGCGGTACGTTTCAAGACAGACAAAGGACTTTCGATCGAAACGGTGAAGCCGGTACCATTTCAACAAACCTTTGATGTAGCATACTTTATCCCATCCTCCGGCAGAGTATGGATTCAGCTTGCTGACTCCAAAGGGAAAATTATTTCTACCAAAACATTTGAAGCCCCTCAGGGTAAAAATGTACATATATTCCGTGATCAGGGAAATCTGGCCAGTGGTGATTATTCCCTTGATTTGATTTTCAACAACAAAAAAGTTTCCACAAAGGTGGTGAAAGGTTAAGCCTTTTATTCTATCCCAAACTTTGCAACAGAAAAAAATCTAATGCATAAGTTGGGTATATCTATTCCGGTAAAACAAAAGCCGGATTAGGGATTATTTCATCTCCTCATCCGGCTTCAGATTC
>CAYHFJ010000018.1:3168-33861 GCA_964355885.1 uncultured Flavobacteriales bacterium | reverse complement strand
TGAGAGTAATTCGATTCAGTGTAATCCATTAATCAGCGAAATCAAAGTTCAGACATGGTTTTTTCTCAAATGATTCTATGTCGCCCACCGTGTCTGCTTACGCGCGAAAAGCTTCGTGCAAAGAGTCCGGAGATAGGAGATCGGACTGCTCGCATCCCTCCCCCTTGTCTGAACTTTGATTTAGCTGATTATTTTGATTGCTCTGAGAGTAATTCGATTCAGTGTAATCCATTAATCAGCGAAATCAAAGTTCAGACAAGGGCGGGATGATGAAGGGGAGTGGGCTATAATTCCAAATCTTCAGACAAATAACTCACCGCGTTCTCCTTTTTTGGTAAATTGCAATCAAGACAATAAAACGACAGACAATGGCTTCTAAAAAATTATTCTTACTCGATGCAATGGCATTGATTTACCGTGCATACTTTGCATTTAGCAATAATCACCGGATTAATTCGAAAGGACAAAATACATCGGCCGTTTTTGGTTTCACTAATACTTTATTGGATGTCCTGAAAAAGGAGAAGCCAAGTCATATTGCCGTTGTTTTTGATACTGCCGCACCTACCAGTCGTCATGAAGAGTTTACAGACTATAAGGCCAACCGTGAAGAAATTCCTGAGGATCTTGCATCAGCTATTCCTGTGGTTGTAAAATTGTGCGAAGCGTTCCGCATTCCTGTACTAGCCATGGACGGATACGAGGCTGATGATGTTATCGGGACATTGGCCATCCGTGCGGAGAAAGAAGGATTTGATACCTACATGATGACTCCGGACAAGGATTATGGCCAACTGGTTGACGAACATACCTTCATTTATAAACCTGCACGCAGTGGAGTTGGAGCAGAAAAGCTTGGTGTAAAAGAGATTTGTGCCCGTTGGGAAATTGATAATGTTAACCAGTTGAAAGATATCCTGGGATTGATGGGAGATAAGGTGGATAATATTCCCGGCATTCCTGGTGTGGGAGAAAAGACAGCTATTGCTCTTGTCAAACAGTTCGGCTCAATTGAAAATCTGCTTGAGAATACAGAGCAGTTAAAAGGAAAATTGAAAGAAAGGGTTGAGGAGAATAAAGAAAAGGCAATCCAATCAAAATGGCTTGCAACCATCATTACTGATGTTCCTGTCGATGTGGAATTGGAGGAGTTTAAAGCTCAGTCTCCCGATATGGAAGCATTGCAATCCTTGTTTGCTGAACTTGAATTCAGGCGTCTGGCAGAGCAGATGAATCTGACGAATGCTAATGTGACTCCTGTGAAGAAGGCTCCTGTGAAGGCAAGCAAAACTAATAATTCACAGGCCACACTTTTTGGAACGGAGACAGAAGAAGCGATTGAAGTTGTTGAGGAAAGTTTTTCAGAGGAACCGGAAGTGTCGGCTGCCACAGTGCTGAAACATATTGGAGAAGTTGAACACAACTATCAACTGGTTGATACACTTGAAAAACGTTCGAGTTTGATTAAGTATCTCTTGACTCAAAAAATGTTCAGTTTTGATACTGAGACAACCGGCCTTGACGCTCATAAAGCGGAGTTAGTAGGAATGTCATTTTCGGCAAAGAAACATGAAGCTTTTTATGTTCCTGTTACTTCCAGTCAGTCGGATGCTTTAAAATTGGTAGATGAATTCAAACAAGTTTTTTTAAAAGAAGGAATAGTAAAAGTTGCCCAAAATCTGAAATACGATCTTTCCGTATTAAAGCGTTATGGAATTGAGTTTAAAGGAATTTATTTTGATACGATGATTTCGCATTTTCTTATTCGTCCTGAAATGCGGCACTCCATGAATGTTCTGGCAGAAACGTATCTTCATTATTCTCCGGTATCTATTGAAACGCTCATTGGGAAGAGGGGAAAGGATCAGTTAAACATGAGGGATGTTTCGGTAGAAGAGGTCAAAGAGTATGCGGCAGAAGATGCAGATATCACCTTGCAATTGTATGAAGTTTTTGAACCCAAGCTGAAAGCATCGGGAACCGAGAAATTATTTTACGAAGTAGAAATGCCTCTGGTTCCTGTACTCGCTGCCATGGAAGCTGAAGGAATTACACTTGATAAGAAAGCATTAAAAGTTTTATCGGAGGAACTTACCATAGATATTGAGAATGTGGAAAGGGAGATTCAAACTCTGGCAGGGGAAGAATTTAATATTTCATCTCCTAAACAAGTTGGAGAAATATTGTTCAATAAATTAAAGATTTCCGATAAGCCTTCGAAGACAAAGACAGGCCAATTTTCCACCGGAGAAGATGTGTTAAGCAAATTGGAAAGCAAGCACACCATCGTACGTAAAATTCTCGATTACCGTGAACTGGTCAAACTGAAGAATACTTACGTGGATGTTTTACCAACATTGGTGAATCCGGAGACAGGACGCGTTCACACGTCTTTTAATCAGATTGTTGCTGTAACCGGACGATTGAGTTCGGATAACCCGAATCTGCAAAACATACCTATCCGCACGGAGCGTGGCAGAGAGATACGAAAGGCATTTGTTCCGAGAGGGAAGGATTTTCTATTGCTATCAGCCGATTATTCACAAATTGAATTGCGTGTAATTGCTGAATTAAGTCAGGATAAGGGGATGTTAGATGCTTTTCAAAGCGGAGAAGACATACATGCTGCCACAGCCGCGAAAGTGTATGGTGTCCCAATCAAGGAAGTAAATTCCGATATGCGACGTAATGCTAAGATGGTAAACTTTGGAATCATCTACGGTATTTCTGCCTTTGGTTTAGCAGACCGCTTGAATATTTCCCGGACAGAAGCCAAAGAGATAATTGATAATTATTTTATTCAGTATCCCGGTATCAGAGAGTATATGGATCTGAGCATAGAAAAAGCAAAGAAGAAGGGTTATGTGGAGACCATCATGGGGCGCCGAAGGTATTTGAGAGACATTAATTCTGCCAATGCAACGGTACGGGGATTCGCTGAGCGTAATGCCATCAATGCTCCGATACAGGGTAGCGCAGCTGATATGATTAAGATGGCCATGGTTCGCATTGCGGATGATATTGACAAGAGAAAATTAAAATCCAGAATGCTGCTTCAGGTGCATGATGAATTGGTTTTTGATGCGCACAGAGAAGAGATAGATGAACTGAAGAACCTTGTAGAGGACAGAATGAAAAATGCCATTCCATTAAAGGTGCCTGTAGAAGTTGGCATGGGTACGGGGGAAAATTGGTTGGAGGCTCACTAATAACAAAGAGAATTGAAAATCCCAATGGAAATACTCCGGTTCACTTTTAAAACGAAATTCTGAATTTCAAGCCCGCGCGTAAAGCAGGGCGAATAAAAAAGCGTTTGTCATTGTAATCAAGATGAGTTACCGCAACGCTGTCGCAATTATCTCTTCTTGATACGTCTGTACGAACTGATGTTGTCGCTCTCAGGCCAACGCCATAAAACATTTCCAAGGCAAATGTAGAATTGAAGTTGTATACTTTTCCCCATAAAAATTCAAACCCAAATTTACTTCTGTAACGATGTTGAAGTAGGCATTCATCAATTTTTTTTCCTGATGAATCAGTGGTTTCGTTTGTAAACCATTGATTGTTGAAGTAAAGATACTTATAGGTTACAGCGGGTGCAATGTAGTCTCGCCATTTTGAATCTTCAACCGGTTTTTTATAAAGTTTATAAGCTACTCTGGCACTGAATCCATGTTCAGAAAAATAATGGGTATTACTCATATCCGCTGAAAGATCCTCGAGTGAATTATTCACGTAGATCAACCCAAGAGCAAATTCGAGACTTCTTCTGGCTGAGAAAAAGTGTTCATAACTCAAATTGATCTCATTGGTAGCCATTTGCGTGATATCAAAAGCAATGGCACTTTTCTTGAATTCAGGTACTTCCTGCGAAAACACAGTGAGTTGAATCAAAAAGAATAGAAGGAAAGAAGGAAGTAATTTGTAAAATGACATATTACGGAAATGAATCCCTGCAAATCTTCAAAAAAAATTGGAGATGCCCAATTAATTATTCGATTATTTTAAAATTACGATGTCAAAAAAAAATAGTTGCACTATTTAAGATTTGACCTGGAATTGTAAGGGGATAGATGAAAATCAGATGTATAGTGACGCTTAGGTAATTCTATCAGTGATTGAGAGATTTAGTCTGCAAAATGAAGCATTAAAAAACCCCCGGCATTTTTACCGGGGGGCTTTTAAAAAGATTATTCTTCTGATATAACCAGTTTTCTTACATGGTACTTATCATTTACCAGAAGATGGATCAGGTAAATTCCCGGAGTGTTAATTTGTATAGGGTATTCGTGTAGGCCGGCTGAGACAGTCTCGTTGAGTACTGTGTTGATGAGCCTGCCTGTCAGGTCAGTAACTTGTATGGTAACAGGGAGTGTCTTTGACAGCTTGAATTGAACTTTGGTGTTGATTGTACCCGGATTCGGATACAATGCAAAACCCAGATCAATTGCATCTATTTCATCAACATTCACAAAGGTACCGGTGATGTTAATGTCGTCAATATAGATGTTGTTACCTCTGTCGCTGACATTTCTGAACTTGAAACGAACACGTGGCTTCGATGCATAAGGGTTCATCGAAATAGTTGCCATTGTCCATTGCCCGATATTTGTTGGGACAAAGCTGATAGAAACAATTCCTGCTGTAGCTAAATTGGCTCCGGCTCTGGTCCAGCGGTTTCCCCAGAGTTGTCCGCAGTTTGTTGATCCCCATACTGAAAGCTCATCATTAGAAGTACTGCTCCGTTGAGCGTTTGCATAGTAGAATGTCATAACGGGTAATGTAACATTTGACATATCCAATGATGGCATGATCCACTCGTCAACCTGGCGCGCTACATTCGCGAAATTATTTATGCGGATTGACCCTACTCCACTGTAAGCGCTTCCGGTTACACGAACCCATGCCTGACCATTATCAGGATTCAGGGTATACCCATCAACACCTGGAAAAGAAGGAGCTGTTTCAAAGTCTTCCAGATAAGGACCATTCACGGTAATTGCAGGCGAAGGAGCGGAGACATGAACGTAAGAAACGCGAGTCATTGTATCAGAACCGGTGCTGTTTGAGGCAGAGAACAATACATCATAGACACCTGCATTTGGATAGATTACAACCGGCATGGAATCTGTGGAGGTGCTGGGAACACCGCCCGGGAACTCCCAGTACCAGCTTGTGGCTTTACCATTCCATGAGATGTCAGTGAATGTGATAGAACCGCTATCACAAACTTCAGTTCTGTTTGACATAAAATCTGCGTTTGGTGTGCAGATATTTATTGGGGAGCCATCGGTTCCGGTTGAAATTAGGTTTGAATTCGTCCATAAATTATTCCGTCCGCTTGCACCACTTCCCAACGTAGCAAACATTCTAGTTTTCTGGTCTTCAGTGAACATCACATCACAATAAGAGTAATCCATGAAATTTTGATAGTTCTCTACAATAGGAGGGTTGCATACCTGTGCTGAAGTCTGTGTCTGACACGAAGAAAAGCCTTTAGTAATCGGTGTATCAGACACAAAATCATCACCACAAACGGTTCCTACATCATTGCCGGATCCCCATGGGTGCAGAAGATTTAAGACATGTCCAAGTTCATGAGTGAGTGTCCTTTTGTTGTTCGGTGCGCTGGTACCTATACTTCCAACATAATTATTGCGGGATAAAATTCCATCGTTTGTATTTGAGGTTGTTCCCGGAAGGAATGCATAAGCAGCTGCACCTGTTCTTTCAAGAGTATGTGCAACCCAGATATTGATATACTTTTGATTGGGCCATGGATTCAATTTGGATTGATCGTTGGCATTGTAGGTAAGATTAGTAACAATACGATCAATACCATTGGTACAATTGCCATTTGGATCAATGTTGGCAAGTCTGAATTCAATCTGCGCATTTGCTGCGATACCAAGAAACGGAGGGATAATCTGAGAAGTATCAGGATTTAACTTGCTGTAATCTTCATTGATCACTCTCATTGCATCAATCACCTGAGCATCGGAAATATTTTCCGAACCGTAATTATGGAGGATGTGAAACACCACAGGGATAATATACAATGGAGCTCCTGAAGCAGTTCTTTGCATCGTTTGATTGCGGGTGTAGTTAGCTGTAAAATCTTCCAGCTGCTTTTGAATCCGAAGCACATCCGGATTGTTACGGATGGTTTCCTGATAAACCTCATCAGTTGCACATCGAAGGTCTTGTTGGGCAACAGATATATTGCCGAAAATCGCAGTCAGCAACGATAAGAGTAGTAATTTCTTCATGAAATGTGTGTGGTTAGTCTGTTTTTAGTAGTTTCTTGAATATATACAAAGATACGCAAACTTTTAAAATTCTGCCGGTTACAAGGCCTTATGACATTCAGCTGACGTATTCACTGAGAGTCACAAAAACGAGATTTTGTCTTAAAAATCGAGAAAATGAATATCGAGGGTCTAAGAAATAGCTTGTTTCAGATCCGCTAACAAATCTTTAACATCTTCAATTCCTACGCTTAGTCGAAGCAGGGAATCCGACACCCCGGCCTTTTCACGTATTTCCTTAGGAATGGATGCGTGAGTCATACTCGCAGGGTGACCAATAAGTGATTCAACACCACCCAATGATTCGGCTAATGAAAATACTTTCGTCCGACTTGCCATGGCAAAGGCGTCTTCCTTGGAATTTCCTTTGAGTGTGAAAGAGATCATGCCACCAAAATCTCGCATTTGTTTTTTAGCAATCTCATGGTTAGGATGATCGGCGAATCCCGGCCAATGGACCTTTTCAACTTTTGGATGTGAACGTAAATATTCTGCCACAGCCTTTCCATTGCTGCAATGACGTTCCATCCGAATATGAAGGGTTTTCAGTCCGCGGAGAACGAGAAAACTATCCATAGGGCCTGGTACTGCTCCACAGGAATTAGCTATGAAGGCAAGATCCTCATGAAGCTTGTCATCATTGGTGCACAAAGCTCCAAGGATGACATCAGAATGGCCTCCCAGGTATTTTGTAGCTGAATGGGTAACAATGTGTGCGCCCAGATCTAAAGGGTTCTGTAAATACGGGGATGCGAAGGTATTATCTACAACAAGAATAATTTTATGCTCCTGAGCGATTGCTGCACAGGCAGTGATGTCAATAATTTTCATCAATGGGTTTGTTGGGCTTTCTACCCAAATCATTCTGGTTTTTATATTGATGGATTTTTTTAGTTCTGCCATGTCATACATATTCACGAATCGAAAAATAATACCAAAAGGTTCGAATACCTTAGTGAACATTCGATACGAGCCACCATAAAGATCATCTGTTGCAATTACTTCGTCGCCGGGTCGTAAGAGTTTAATAATCGCGTCTTCTGCTCCTTGTCCACTGGAAAAGCACAAGCCGTGTTTTGCATTTTCAAGAGATGCGATACATTTTTCCAATGCGATTCTTGTTGGGTTTTTACCCCGGGCATAGGCATAACCTTTGTGGGTTCCCGGGCTTTCCTGCACATAAGTTGATGTCTGGTAAATGGGTGTCATGATGGCACCTGTACTTGGATCAGGCTCCTGACCGGCATGGATAGCCCTTGTTCCGAATTCTTGCTTTTCGTTCATGGGGTCAAAGTTAAGGGAATTAATTTATTTTGGATAAACAGGGTGCTATATACAGACGGAAATACCTGCTGAAGGAGTAAGAAGTGCATTTATTTGAGACAGAGTATAAATTCTTTACTGATAAAAGTTCATCTCTTCAATATAATTCCAGACAGATTCAGGTAACATGTACCTGATGTCCTTTTTTGCTTTGATTGCATCACGAATAAAAGTGGAGGACAATTCCATAAGAGGTGCATCAATGAATTTTACTTTAGGATGATTTAAAAGTGGACCACCGGAATTTCCTTTTCTTGGATAAACATATAGCTCATTATTTTCAAGTATCTGTTCGTAGTTTTTCCATTTCTCAAAGGTTTCCAGATTATCACTTCCGAGAATCAAAACAAACTGATGTTCAGGAAATCTTTCCTGAAGATAGGTAAGCGTAACAACAGTATAACTGGGTTTCTCCAGTTTAAATTCAATATCACTGGCCTTTATTTTTCGGTTATCACCAATGGCGATTTTTACCAGGGCAAGCCGATGATGATCCTGAAGTAGTGTTCGCTTTAATTTATGGGGATTATGAGGAGAGACTACCAGCCACACCTGATCCAGATCAGAGAATTCGGAAAGGTATCCGGCGATGATCAAATGACCATTGTGAATTGGATTGAATGATCCGAAAAACAAACCGACTTTCATTTTTGCTCTTTAATTATTTAGTATGCTGAAGAAATTCTTCAGTAATTGTTTCTGCTTCAGCCAGAGCATTTTCCAGCTGATCATTGATAATCACCTTGTCAAACCGAAAGGCATAGGTGAGTTCATGTTCAGATTTTGCAATTCTGGCTTTGTAAGAAGCCGGGGTTTCAGAATTTCTGGCTTTGAGCCGGTTGTGTAATTCATCGACAGATGGCGGCATTACGAAAACAGAGAGTAATCTATCTCCGAAGATTTTTTTTATTTTTAATCCGCCCTCTACATCGACATCAAAAACAGCTATGCAATTATTCAACCAGATTTTTTCAAGTTCTGATTTCAGGGTTCCATAATATCGGTCTGTGTAAACTTGCTCCCATTCAATAAATTCATCTGCATCAATTCTTTTTTTGAAATCTTCCACAGAGAGAAAGTGATAGTCAATACCATCCTTTTCAATGGAGCGAATAGGACGTGTGGTGGCGGAAACCGAAAAGGCAAGACGCGGATATTTTTTCAGCAGGTGGTGGACTATAGTTGTTTTTCCACTGCCTGATGGTCCGCAGAACAACAGCAATTTTCCGGTAATGTCCATTATAAAACGTTGAGCAATAATTCCTTTATTTTTTCCAGTTCGTCTTTCAGGTTGACTACTATTTTTTGCATCTCCGCGTCATTGGCCTTTGAACCAATCGTATTTATCTCTCTTCCAATTTCCTGAGAGATGAATGCAAGTTTTTTCCCATTGGAGGCGTCTGATTTTAATGTTTCCAGAAAATAGTTGCAGTGTGTGCGCAGTCTTACCTTCTCCTCGGAGATATCAAATTTCTCTATATAAAAAATCAGCTCTTGTTCCAGTCTGTTTCTGTCTATGTTTTGTGTCTGGATGAATTCTTCCAGACTGCCGGAGAGTCTTTTACGAACCTGTTCAATCCTTCCTTCTTCAAATTTTTCAAGCTCCTCCAATTTGTCATTGATGGAAGCTATGCGTCCTTCAAGATCTTTTTGCATGGATGCGCCTTCAGCAAGCCGGAATGAATTGAAGGATTGAAGGCTGCTATTTACAATGGCTTTTATTTTTCCCCATTCTTCTTCAGTAACAGATTGTTTATCGTTACTCATAACGTCAGGAAGTCCGAGTATTATTCTCATCAGATCAGATTCACCGGTCTGATATTGAAGTTGTATGTTTTTCAGATCATCATAGTATGATTTGAAAAGTGCCCCATTAATACTTGTTTTCTTTGTGGCTTCCGGAGAGTCCACAGTAATCGAAAAATCAACTTTGCCCCGCTCAATGGTTCTTGACAGATCGCTGCGTAACTCATATTCTTTTTCCTTATACACGGAAGGGAGCCTTAACATCAGGTCAAAAAATTTGCTGTTCACCGATTTTACTTCTACGGTGATGGTCTTGTTAAGGTAGGAGGCAGTAGCAGTGCCAAAACCTGTCATGGAACGAATCATATTTTTCAGATTGAAAAGGAGGGACAAAATTAGTTTAAGATTCCGTCTTCACAAGGGGGCGTCTGTTTACAAGATAAACCCCTGCAAAAATCAGGATGCAGGCCAAAACCTGCACTGAAGTTACCATTTCATTTGTTATAAGACGTGAAATGAGCGTGGCAAAGAGCGGTTGCAGGTAGATATAGTAACTTACGACTGAAGGGCTCAGATGTTTTAATCCAAAGGTGTTGAGAAGATATGCCGCAAAGGTGGTGAACAGTAATACAAATGCAATGGAAAGCCAGGCTGAAGCCGGAAATTCTCCCCATTTAAGTCCCTGTAACTCAGGTGCACCAAACGGGACAACAAAAAGAGTTCCAAAGATGAATGTCCATTTGATGACCTGAATGGTTCCGTATTTTTTCATCATCGGTTTGGCTCTAACCATAAATAATGCATAGGATGCGGCATTCAGAAGTACCATCAGGTCGCCATAAGCTGTAGAACTGCCGCTTGGATTAGAGTATTGCAAAATCAGTGTAACTGCTCCGGATAGTCCCAGAAGAATCCCAATACTTTGGAGTATAGTCAAACGGTCTTTAAGCAGGAGAAATGCCATTCCGGTGACAAGAATCGGAGTGGAAGTCATGATCAGTGCGGCATTGATATTGGATGTGCGACTCAGTCCTTCAAAAAACAACAATTGATTAATTGCTACTCCAAACAATCCCAATTGAATAAAACGAAAAACATCTTTCCGTTCAAGAGGACGTACGGAGGGAGCCATACGATCTAAAATGATGAAGAGTGCGGTGGCAAATAAAACACGGAGCATAATAAATCCTGATGGACTCAGGTACTGAGGCATCGCGATCCTTGCTATGCTGAAGTTAGCACCGTAAATCAAATTGGCAATGAAAATCGCGGCATGCGCCTGTTTCCGTCCGGTCATTTTTTATGCAAGGCTGCTTTGGCGGCTGCTATTACTTTTGCAGAATTACCGATAAAGATCTGCTCATCCACAATAATAACCGGACGTTTCAGGAAAGTATATTCTTCAAGGATATATTTCCGATAATCTTTCTCTGTCAATTTCATGGTATTTAGTCCCATACTTCTATATTTGATAGCAATTCTGCTGAACAATGCCTCATGACTTCCGGCCATAGAACGCATTTCATCAAGTTGTTTGGCAGTAATTTTTTCCGTTTTGATATCTTGTAAAACAACATCCTTTCCCGGTTTTATTTCTTTGAGGATGCGCTGGCAAGTTGTGCAGATGCCGAGATGATAGATTTTTTTCATAGGAATTTGATCACAATATTAGTGTTTTTCGGTAAATTTCATGGCTTTATTGATTGAGGTAGTTTTTACACATTGTGTGTTTCTTTAACATAAACGATGTAAAAGTTTAATGTAGTCCACTGGAGTGACATCGGATTTATAATGAAACTGTTTGTATTTTTATTGCGTGTTAAAGCAGTAATAAATTTTTACCATGAACTCTCAGATTAAAGGAGTATCCCTCTTTAGTTTTATTCTGCTAATAATTTTCTGTCCATTCAAAAACCTGAAAGCTTCTCATGCATCAGGGGCCGAACTCACTTACGAATGTCTTGGAGGAAATCAGTACAGACTCCATTATAATTTTTACCGGGATTGTTCAGGGATTGCGGCTCCTTCAATGATAACTGTGAATTATTCCTCATCCTGTTTTGCTGCAGGAACTGTTAATTTGCTTCCTACAGTTATCAGTCCAGTTCAGATATGGCCGGTTTGTCAAAGTGCAATAACGATTTGTGATGGTGGTACATTCAGGGGTATAGAGGAATGGGTGTATACAGGAATAGTAAATTTACCCGGCCCATGTTCCGATTGGATTTTCGCTTTTGCGGAATGCTGTCGGAGTTCCGCAATCACCACAGTACCTCTGGCATATAATGATGACTTATACGTCTTTTCCTTGCTAAATAACACAGGGGGTGATTGTAATAATTCATCAGTGTTTCGGAACAGACCTGTCCTGTCTATTTGTGTAAGTCAGATGTTTTGTTTTAATAATGGCTCCATAGATGGAGATGGAGATTCAATCAGCTATCAGCTCATTACCCCATTGGCCGCTGCGGGAACTCCTATTACTTATGACTTTCCCTATTCGAATACACAACCGGTAATTTCTACTCCTCCTGTAATGTTTAACTCTGTCACAGGCGAATTGTGCATGGTTCCTACGCAGACAGATATTTCCGTTTTTGCCGTCCTTGTGAGCGAATACAGAGCCGGTGTTCTGGTAGGACAGGTTGAGCGTGATGTGCAAATAGAAGTGCAAAATTGCACCAACTCTATTCCGAATTTAACAGGCTTTGATGGAATGTTTCAGTTTTCCAAAACAATATGTGCAGGAGAAACGAGCAGTTTTTTTATTCGCAGCGTTGATTCTGACACTAGTCAGACAACAAGTATCAGCTGGGATTTTGGGATTCCGGGTGTATCCATGACCAACACCGGAGGGTTACGGGATTCAGCAATTTTTACATGGACTCCATCGCTTGCTGATATCGCAACAAGTCCGCATTGCTTCACAGCTACTGTCTCAGATGATAATTGTCCCTATCTGGGAACCAGAACATATTCTTATTGTATTACTGTGGCGGATTCAAGTGATCCGGCTTGCTTTATTAATTCAACAAGTGAAGAAACGATTGCGAAATCTGTAAGTGTTTACCGCACAAATCATGGGAATAATTTCAGGCTCGAATGGATTGGACAAAAAACTTTTTCACGTGGAAGGGTTTTTGATTCTTCCGGTAGATTAGTTCAGGAGTTTTCTGTACTTGGCAAACTCGATGCGTCTTTAAATTTTGAAAGCTTAAGTAAAGGGATTTATCATATTTGTCTTGAAGGAGAAGCACTCTGGGGGAAGAGTGTGATCAAGGATTGATGTTCAGACATGAGCATCTGTTTTCTATACCTTCATTTTTAGCTTATCAGTTGGTTTTTATTATCAGTTTGTTTATCACAGTGTTTCAATGCTGCTTTTCATGGTATTTTGCAAAAAATTGACTAAGTTTGAAGCCTATTCGATCCCCGTGGAAAAAGTATTTGAGATCAAACTCCCGCAGTTTGAAGGCCCTTTCGATTTATTGTTGTTTTTCATCGAACGTGATGAAGTAGATATCCATCACATTGAGATATCTAAAATCACGAACGACTTTCTGGACTACATACACCAGATGACCGTCCTCAATATTGAAATCGCCAGTGAGTTTATATTAGTGGCTGCGACTCTGATGCGGATTAAGGCGCGTCTGTTATTACCCCGCCCTGAAATCGATGCGGAAGGCAATGAAGTGGATCCACGTAAAGATTTAATAGAAAGACTTTTGTTGTACAAACAATACAAGGAGGCCTGTGAGGATTTACGCTTACTGGAAGAAGATCGATCCATGAAATCTCAACGCGGAAATATCCAACGTGAATTGGCTGAGATCGCGATGCAAAATTCACAAGCGGAAGAGATGGTTAACTTGTCTCTCTATCAGTTGCTCAATACTTTCAATAAAGTGATTAAGCGTTTTGAATTGGAGAAAAATAAAGTTCACCATAAAATTATACAGTTTCCTTACACAATCGCCGAGCAAAAGGAATCGGTACGAAGTATGTTACGTGGACGAGATAAGGTGCCTTTTAATGATATTATTTTATCCTGTCAGAATAAAATACAAGCCATTTTTACCTTTCTGGGAATTCTGGAACTCTTGCAGGAGCAGGTAGTCCGGATTACCTTAGGAATGGGATTCAATAATTTTTGGCTCAGCGAGAGCTGATCGGTAATTCTTTTATTTTTATATGCAACATGATAGCAGGCAACTTTTAAGTACGTTCCGGCCTTCCCGGATTTTCTTGCCAATATTTATTGGCTTGGGTGCCGCTACTTTCCTGCTTTTACGAAATTTTGATAAAGAAGCTTTTGAGAACATTCAATGGTCATGGAATAGTTCTTTCTGGATTATGATGGCGCTGGTGATGATGGTTGTGCGTGATGGTGCCTATATGGTGCGAATACGTGCACTCACTGATGGACAGTTGAATTGGAGAAACTCCTTCAATGTGATTATGCTCTGGGAATTCGCCTCCGCACTCGCTCCCGGAATGCTGGGCGGTGGTTTTATCTTCGCGATTTTTATTTTAAACAAGGAACGTATTAACATGGGCAGGAGTATTACTGCAATCATGTTATCCTCCTTTCAGGATGGTGTCTTTCTTGCCATCATGGCACCATTTGTTTATTATACAGTTGGACGGGAACAGTTGTTCTCGACTCTGGATGTTGACAATATTAGTCCTGTAACTTTCGGCACCGGATTTTTCTATTCATTCTGGACTGTATATTTTATCATTCTGGCGTATAAACTCTTTGTTGCCTATGCATTATTCATAAACCCAAGATTTATCAAATGGCTGCTCATTAAAATATTTTCTCTTCCCTTATTAAAACGATGGAAACCCTCTGCACTCGAGACGGGTAGTCAATTGGTTATTGCATCTAAGGGATTGAAAAATAAAAGCGGAAAATTCTGGATCCATTCTTTTGGAGGAACATTTGTTTCGTGGACTGCCCGTTATACCATTGTGAATTGCCTCATCTTTGCATTTCATGATGTTCCGGTGGATCACTTTATTGTTTTTGCACGACAGGTCGTGATGGGAATTATTATTTTATTCAGTCCTACTCCGGGTGGCAGTGGTCTTGCTGAATTTATGTTCACTGATTTTCTTGGTGAATTTATTCCAAAAGGGCTCTCCGCTTCACTCGGACTTTTATGGAGGCTCGTTTCTTATTATCCGTATTTGTTTATCGGGGCAATATTACTTCCCCGCTGGATCAGAAAGCGTTTTACAAAAGCTGAGGTGGAAGAAGTGCTTAAACCCGGTTCCTGAACAGGAGTTCTATTCCCAGATCTGTTCCAATACTTTGTGTGATTTAATATTTCCAAAACCGGAAATGTGTAATTGATAATATTCCAGAATTCGCTCAATCAACTCCCGTTTCTCATTTGCCGGAATTTTTAAATTAGTTGAGAAGTCAGGGAGATGGCGCAGGATCTGACAGAAGTGAACACTCAACGGTGGCCTCAGAAAAAAAGGATGATGAGGCGTGATGGATTCAAAGTTACCTTCCTGAAGATTGAATATGGTTTTGTCTTCAGAAAAATTGTCTGTGGGGAAGAAGCCAAGGTATTTACTTAATTGTATTAAAAATAAAAGATGAAAATCCGGATTAGCCGGTTCATGTACATCAAGCCACTGTATGGAATAAAATAGAAAATCGAAAAGTTGCGCATTGGCTTCTTCTTCACGGATTGATTTGTATAATACCTCATTCAGAAAAAGTGCCATCGAACTTTTCAAGACATCAAAGGGAATTGTCCGCAGAGCCGGTGATTGTCGTATTTCAGAAATGCGTTGAAGTCCGCTCTTCTCTTTGTGATATACCACCATTTCTACGAGACTGAGCGACTGAAAAACGGAGGAGCGGACGCGCGCGTTTTTTTTTCGGACACCATTTACAATGTATGACTGAAGTCCGTAAAGTTCAGTATAGATTTTTACTACGATACTGGATTCGGAAAATTCAGTTGTATGAAAAACGATGCCGCGCGTTTTGTGTAGCATCAGTTGGCCAGTAATAATTTTGTAGCGCAACTTTCTGAACCGTCAGCATTGCTGACCATCACAGTGTATATCCCTGTCTGAACTCTTTCTCCACCAAAATTTGTTCCATACCAAATGGCTTGTCCACCATTGGCCACAGTGTGAAAAACAAGATTACCCGCGACATCGGTAATTTTTACATCGGCATTTTCAATAAGGCCACGGATGGCAATAGGACCCTGATAGTCGTGTTTTACAGGATTTGGAAAGACGAGGTAATCATTGCAGATTTCGCCTCCCTCAGTTGCGTCACTGCGGTATGATACAATCCCCTTGTCTGTGCCAAAAAACACTTCACCATTTTTCTCATCAATTGCAATAGAGGTGATGGCATTTGAAGGCAAAGGGGAGTTGTTTGTATTGAAATTAAGAAGTTGTTTCGTTCCATCTGATGACATGAGAAATACACCTCCCGCTGTAGTTCCAAACCATTTTCTGTTGGCACCATCAATCGTGATGGCAGTAACAGCTTCTGTTTCGAGAAGATACTGTGCGTTTCCATCTTGTTCGATGATGATTTGTTGCGAATCAAAGTTTCCGTTAAAAACGTTACCGGGATTATAAATGACGGATACTCCCTTGTTTGTGCCTATCCAAATTGCGCCATCTTTATCTTTTGCCAATGAGCGTACAAAAACATCCGGCAAGGAACCCTGGCCTGTTTCACCGGTTACTCTTTTGAACTGATCATCGACGGCCGTAGCGGGATCGTTCTCATTGAAAACACCAATGCCCTGACCTTGACTGGCTCCTTCACGAGCGATGAACCATTTCTGATTGAAATCATCAACAATAATCTGGTACAAACCGAATCGTGCCATATCCGCATTGGGGATCACAAATGATTGCCAGCTTCCATCAGGACGACGGACAGATATTGGGGAGGTGTTTCCCCCGGCGACAACCCACAGGTTATTTGAATCATCAAATGTAACTCCGCCGGCGATGATATAATTACCCAATCCGCTTATCCCTCTCAAACTGCTATTTGATGCTTTGTAAATCTCGACACCTCCCGATTTCCGTGACTCCATCACACCTACTCCCCAACATGCGAAAAAGGCATGCTCAGCATCAGAGGGGTCAACGGCCACAGAAATCAATGCAGGTGATCCTGATGAGACGAGTGTATTGTAAACAGGATCATTACTGAGATCATAGGTAGCCCAGTTGTTAGCGGAAAACAGATAAGTTCCATTTCTTTCCTGAAAGTTTGGCGCATCTCCGGTTAATGAACCGGAAGCAACCCAGGTATTCCCATTTCGACTATCCATAGCCCAGACCGCTGCAGACCGTGGACCATTCGGAGAAATCATCTGAAGATCATAGGGAGAATTGGAATAACGAATAAGCCCGTTGTTTTTATCCGCGACCCAAAAAATGCCTGCGTTATCTACAAGTCCTCTTCTGATATCGGCATTATTATACATGGTGATGTCGACATGATTTACTTCTGTCCCTGAAGCATCGAATGCGGATACCTTGAAAATATTTCTGTAAATTAATAGGTTGTTGTGCGAATCAATATATCCACCTTCATAATCATCATTGAAATATGGAGCCCAGATCGCACCGTTGAATTCAAAAACAGTATCCTGAGCGAAAGCGGTCAGTGTTTTGACAGAATAGAATTTTCCATTCAGTGCAGTTACGGATGTATAATTTCCTGTTGGAGAAAAAAGATTGCTTTCGAGGTTCCATGCTGTGTAATTGAAAATATTCGGATCGCTGAAGGTGGCTTTATACATGCCACTGTCCGTCGCTGCCAGCAAATGGGTGCCGTTATAGGCAAGCCCGTTTACATTAATGTTCTGTCCATTCGGACCTATATAGTATGTATCACTTATCTCTCGCCGTGAAAGATTAATGACTACAATTCCAAATTCACAAGACAAATAAGCATTGCCTTCCGCGAACAGTATGCTATTTATTCGTTTCCCCCCAACAATATTTTTGCGTTTAATATCAGAAAGATTTACGATGCTTTGATCCGGGAATAAGAGATCAATATTTGAAGTCTGATAGGCGATGATAATGACTCCTGATTGCTGATCAGCACGGATAGCACTAATCTCATAATCAGACAATCCGTTTAACCGCGTCAGAAGTTTCAATTCCCCGTCTGATTTAGAATAGGTAAACACACCATACTGACTTGCAGCATAAACCGTTCCGCCGACCTCTGCGACATCGATTACCTTATTGAAGGGAATATGCTCCCGCCATTCGCCTATGGCTATGTCTGGGTTTTGTGCAAAGAGTGTTATACATTTGAAAAGGCTAAAGCTTAAAACAAGCCAAATTCCGATATAGTTTTTCTTCATGAGAAAGTAAAAGATGAGATAAAATGCCAACGAAACATCTGTAATAATATTGTCACTGCATTTCAATATAAGGCTATAAAATTACGAATTTTGAGGCTTTACCTGATCTAAATATATATTGAATTTCAAAATGAAGCGTTTTTTTCAAATCATTGATAATTCCTGTCTGCGTTTGGAACGAAAATGTGGACTTAGCCTGACAAGCATAGTCCTTGGACTACTTATGTTAGGTGCGGCAGCTCTCTTTACCAGTCCGCGATGGGAGCTTTTTTATCATGGGAAGGGTTTTTCAAGACTATCTCTTGCGCCTTTTGACTTTTCGGTGGAAAGCA
Source organism: uncultured Flavobacteriales bacterium (assembly GCA_964355885.1). Taxonomy (GTDB): domain Bacteria; phylum Bacteroidota; class Bacteroidia; order AKYH767-A; family 2013-40CM-41-45; genus QQVM01. The sequence continues at coordinate 15,768 of CAYHFJ010000018.1, read as the reverse complement.
GTCTTCGCTATAGAATTCTCTCTCCCTTGCTTGGCTATATCCTTTTTTTAAAAGGTGCTCTCTTTAAGTACCTTATGCTGGCCTTCCTGGCTGGTTTTCATATGTTAGTTTATTGTTTTCACCGAAAGAAGGGATTCACTCCTTCTGAAAGTCTGGGGATCGGTGTTTTGTTAGCACTTTCCACACTCAGTTTCTATCAACTTTACTTTCCGGGTTATACTGATCCGGTTTCATATGTTCTGATATTGATTTTACTGTTTTACCGGGAAAGAAAATCTATCGTGATGCTTTGTCTTACGCTACTGCTTTTCAATCACGACAATACGATTTTCCTCTTTCCATTCTTGTTTTTATTTCTGCTTGGTAATGAATTCTCATTTAAAAATGCACGCCTGACTGCCTTCAAATTTTTTCCTGCAATAATCCTATATGCATCCTATCGATTTATTATCAGCTCTTTTACAGAAGTGGGATTTGATACGGCCTATTATTTCGATAAAGAAAATCTTCGTTGGACTTGGGATCATGTGTCGGAACATCTTGCAGAAGGAATTTTTCAGGCTTTTCGTATGGGATGGATCTTCCCAGTACTTGCTCTGTATGTGAATTTGAAGAAAAAACAATTCAGCGAAACAATACTGTTGATCACAGGATTTGTTTTTGTGATTTCTCAGTTTGTTATCGCATATGATATCTCACGTCTTACGGGCCTTGCCTTTCCCTTAATTATTCTTGGCGCATGGCGAGTGAGAGAAAATTACGGGACAACTTTTTTTAATAAATTAGTATGGGCAGTTGTTCTTGTAAACCTTTTTATTCCATCCTATTGTATAGGAGCTTTGGAGCCGATTGCTTATCCGCCTTTTTGGTGGCCGGAATTCAAAACATGGATCGGTGCTTTTTAATTGAAATGTTTTCATTTTAAAAAAAACGGATGTGGATGATTATTCCGAAGACTTCGCTTTGACAACAATAGTAAGTTCTTCATCACCTATATGATACCAATAGCGAAAAATTGTCGTAAAAATTCCAATGATTAATTTTTGTAAAAGGCCGGGAGTCTTGTTTTTGTTTCGGAATGAAAATAGATTGATAAAATTTAGAAGCAGCATCAGACTATCTCCTCCTTTCAAACGAACATGTTCATTTATATAGTTACAGTTTTCAGCCAATGCTGTCAATGATTTTTTATTGAAATGATTAATATGAACAGGAACCTGCCACCATCCCCAGTATCGTCCGAAAACTTTCGCGGTGACCGAATTGTAGTTTGGAACAAGAATATATATCATGCCTCCCGGATTCAGGAGCTTGTGTAATTGTAAGAGTACCTCGTCAGGATGTAACAAATGTTCAAGTACGTGAGAAATTACAATAATGTCAAACTTCTCTAACGAACCGGAGATAAAATTTTCGATACTGATATCATCCACGTTCAGACCCTGCTCTTTGCAATAAGTTACAGCATCACGACCAATATCAATTCCTCTTACTTTATACTCTGATTTTAGTTCCTGTAGCAGGTAGCCAAACATACAGCCTGCTTCAAGTACTTTGGGGTATGAATGTGACGGTGTCAATTTGCGGATAAATTCGGCCATTGCTCTGGCACGATATTTTTTTTCACCTAAAGCAAGGAGGTGAACAGGGTACAAATAGGTTTGGGAGTAAATTTTTTCTAATACTACCTTGTCTACCGGCGGATTTGTGATCCCATTGCTGCAGGTGTTGCATAGTATTACAGAGTAAGGATCATCAGTATACACGGATCTAAGTCCGGAGTGAAGAGTATGCCCTTCAGTACCTTTGCAACAGGAACAGGAGATTTTAATAGTTGACATCAGCTTCGATCAACGAGTCCTAAGGTTGTTAATCCGTTCGACAGGGCGAATTGCTGAGGAAAAGCAGGATATTCAGGGGGAGCCATATATTCATTGTGTAGCAAGTGTTTACTCAGCAATTCAACTTCTTCCACAGTGATTAACTTCATGCATTGATTGTCGCCTCTACACGGAGGTGTTAGAAACTCATGAACGCAAGGCGAACAATAAATATTTTTATACAAACCAAAGGCGTATGGGTTTTGTCCATACTGTGACGGAGAAGCGGGGCCGAAAAGACATACTGTTTGTTTTTTCAAAGCGAAAGAAATATGCATCGGGCCTGTATCGTTGGTGATGATAAGGCTGGCACCTGAGATCAATGCAAATAATTCACCCAATGAAAATTTTCCTGCCGTATTGAATACTTTTGTTTTTTCGTTTGTGCTTATCATCTGATGTAAACGCTCAACCCATTCAAATTCGTTCTTTGATCCTATGAGATAAAAACCCAGATTTGGAAACTCTAACGATAGCCGGGAAATAAGAGAAGCGAAATTTTCCAGAGGCCATCTTCTTTCAACCCGCAAATCTGAAGCGTTGGGATTAATTACAATATAACGAGTGTTAAAATCCGGATTCATTTTACTCAGAATATTCAGACAGTTTTCTTTGTCTTCCTCATTCACACGATATGGGAATAATGATTTTTCAATTTCTCTGCATCCTACTAGGCGGGCCATTTGCATATAGGACTCGGCAATAGGCGCACGTGGATTGAAAAACATCATGTGTGTATAAACCCCCAGACGAATGTTTCTTTCGGCACGGTAGAAACCAAGACGATTTCTGCTCAGGCTGAGGGTCGCTATCGCTGTACTATAATAGGAATATGTTTCAAGATCGATATACAGATCAATTTTTTTCTTCCATAATTTTCGAAGAACCTTCCATGATGACGAGAGTGTGGACTGTATGTTTTTATCATCTACACACCACACATCATTGACAGAAATTGTTTTTTCCAGTATAGCCCTGTTTGCTGTTGCCGTCACAAAATAGATTTGAGCCCGCGGAAAACTCAGTCGAAGTGTTTGAAGAAGTGGAGTGGCCTGAATAATGCTTCCCATTCCCAGAAACTTGCATACTACAATTCGTTCTGGAATTTTTTCAAAGGAGTGATCAATCGAAAGGATTTTGCCGAGAATACGTGCAAACATGTTCAGGATATAGACAACAAGACGTCCAATCCATTCATCCAAAACAATTTTTGATCTGGTCTTCAAAATCAGTCTCCTTTTTCAATCTCAATTAACTCTAATTCTATATCTGAGCCAACAGAAAAGACAGATATCCATTCAACATCAGTTCTCCACCAGTTGTATTGTGAACTGATTCTTATTCTGTAATCTTTTATCTGATCTCCTTTCATTATTGTAAATATAACCCCTCCTCGCTTTTCATATTGCTGACCATAATTCAGAACTAGTTCCGAGGATTTTTCTTCTTTTGACCGGACTTTCAAATGAATATAGTTCCCTAATTTCCTGTCAACAGGTACGGGAATTTTAAATCTGATTTCCTTGTTGGCTTCCAGAGAATATTTCTGAGCCAGTAACATGATGGTATTTCCGGGTTTCTCTTTTTGAAGACTCACATCATAATTTCCCCAAACATACGGAATGAATTTCAAGGATTGCTCCTGCGCCTGAGAGGAGTATAGGTCAGGAAGAAAATTACACTCATTGAGCTGAATAGAAGTCAGGGTCCAGCTTGCAGCGGAGGGAAGCTGAAGTTCCATCGACTGAAGAAATTGCTCTTCCGGTTTTTTCTCCAGAACGATAAATGGTTCGGAATATCCGGCGGCTAATCGGATTTCAGTTTTTCTTGTTTCCGTTCCATTTATACCGGAGAAGGATGTAATTAGGGACATTATCCCCTGATTGGGGGAGAGCAGTTTCATTGTGAGGTAATAGTGTTGGCTATCCCTCAGTTCAATTGGAGAAGGTGTTAATTTTTTCAGTCGAATATTTTCTTCGGAAATACCTTGAATGGTCACACTGTCAATTAAATTTCCGCCCGTTATATTCAGTGAGCTTAGGTTTTTTAAATCAACAAGATGATTTGTACCGAATTCTTTCAGATCAACATCCTTTCTAATCCATACGGAATGCCTGCTAAGAATGGCGTATGGTTTGTAGTTGCTGTAAATATATTCACTGATACGGTAATGCCTTAACGTGTTAGGGATTCCATCAAGATAATCCCAGAATGTCACAGGCACATTCGAGAAAATGACTACCGGGATATTATATTTTTTCAAGCCATCAAGGAGATCACGCTGCATTTTATCGTTGTGAGCTGTATGGGGTATCTGACAAAAATAATTAGGTGTAATTCTTCCAAGGTAATGATAGAGCATTGGACTATTACTGAAATCTAAAAATGTGCTTGAATCCGGGAAATTATTTTTTAGAAAGGCGTTCAGCTCATTGTAGTTTTCTGCTATGTCTGCAGCCTCCGTCACCCGGTTTATTTTAGCATGTGATGGAGGTATAAATACTTGTAGTTGCATTTGCTGCTTTGCAACAAAGTATATGTTGTTTTTTGTGAGATCCGGGGAACTGAATTTGTAGTTTATCACCACTAATGTGGAGATCGAGATAAACAGAAAAAAGCTGATGGCCTTGTTGTTTCGAAAGCGAGCGTTAAAGAACACACCGGCGGCAAGAATAAAAAACCCGTATGAAGTAAGTGCTGTGTCCCACTGTTCAGCGAGGGTATGACGAACAAGGCCACGCTGAAAGTTTGTGAAGAAAAAGATGCTTAGGAAGAGAATGGATAATGCGAGGGAAGTGATACTCTGCTGTTGGTCTTTGTTTCGAACCAATTTTAGGAGTGCATGAGCCGCGGAAAGGAATACTGCAATCGGTAATATAAAATATAAGAAGTAATATTTTATATCCTTCACTCCGCTCAGGTCTTTCAAACCGTAGGATTGAAATGAAGACATATAACCTACCGCTTCTGAAATACGCTTGAAAATATTGCCTTCGTAAAATAGAACTGCAATAAGAAAAACCGCTAAAGTACCCACGGAGACCAGGAGAAAACCTTTTAGTAACTGTCTATAGTCAGCTTTGAAACCGGGAACGGCTACGCATAATATCAGAAGGCCTCCAATTCCTGCAACAAGATTCGCTGAACCTAAATCAATGCGCCAAAAGATCATCAGTACCAACACAGTGAAGAATGCTGAATAATTTGTGACAGATTGTTTCCTGTAAATGTTTAATAATGCCAGAATCGTTACCGGAATCAAATTGTAATAGGATGGAAGAATAAAATCCGAATAAGGGTAAAAGAGAGCAAGGAATATGGCGATCAATCCATTTTGCGTGATTCGAAAAACAAATAAATATATTACCAATGTAACCAGAACAGGAACAAGAAATTGATATACAAATCCGCCTAAAGGATTGTATCCATTCAACACGGAGAATAATACACCGGGTCCGAAATCAGAAAACGCATGAGAACTGAAGGTATCCAGAAAAGGGAGTTTCCCAAAATCAAACCATTGTTGTAGGGGCAATATGCGGTTAGCATCTTCAAACCAATCAACACTTACAGAAACAATTGGCTTGTAGAATGCCAAAGCTGCTACTCCTGTGCAAAGTATCGGAAACCATGTTCGGCTAAGGATTTGAAGGAGATCTACCTGTTCGGTTTTAGCCGATCTTCTCCATTTTATATTCCGGTAAGCCATCCATGCTAATATCAGGAACAATAATACGAAGTAGATAAATTTTATTCCCGGGCTATGAATATTGTGTTGATTCAGGATCATGTAAAACTCCGTTGCCATTACACTCAGTAGTGGCAAAAAAGCTAGAGGGACAGTAGTAAAAATGTTGGCATGTACAATTGATGAGTTGAAAGCTTGTGTCCGTTGAAGTAAAAAGTAATAAAGTAACAAAACTGACGAAAAGATGCATAGAAAAACAGGCAAGGATTGGCCCCCACTAATTCCTGCAAGCTGGAAAAGCTGAACCTGAAGAAAATATAAACTAAATGATAAAGAGATGACCCACACAAACAAAGCAGAGTAGATATTTTCATCATTGTGAAACTTCCATCTTGACTTCAGTATTATTCCAAGAAATATAACCAGCTGAATCGCGATAACCAAATGTAAGCTCGGTGACATTTCTGCACCAAATAGTTGAAAAAATAAGAGACAGATTCCCGCAGCCGAGCTTGCATTCAATAAGTGGAGATCATCTGAGAGAAGAAATTGCCGTACCTTGAAAATTAAGTATGTAAATGAAAGGGCCAACAAGACAAAGACCCCAAATCCATTGTAAAAACTACCGACTCTTTTTCCAATATCGATCGCTTCTGAAGTCGCTACTGAAATTGGCCGGCCGGTGAATGACTCTAAATGAAAGCCTGTATCCTTAAAAAAATGATAGACAAGATACAATGACAGAAACAGAGGAATAAAAAGAATGTCACGCAAGGCGGTTTCTTCCTTAAAAATAAATATTCTGTTCTTATCAGCCATGCTTGTCCGGGAATTACTTGTTCAGTAATTAATCGGTTAAATTATAAAAATCCGGTGGTGGAATTGAATACTAAAAACTGAATTATTAGCCTGCAATGTGAATAAAGATCAACTATGAACCAAAAGTCCTATACACCTAAAAGCCTTCCTTCTGCCATTGCAGTTGAAATGACGGCTTTTGAACATTTGCCACGAATATATAATACCTGTATTCAAAACCATTCATTAATATTATAGCTTTTAAACCATGTTTTTAAAGAATACAGATGATTTTTACCGTATGACACTCGATCATACACGCGCTTTTCTGTACATTTGCACTCATGATTTCAAGCAAGCAAGAATCTATCCTTGTAATAGGAGCAAATGGCCAGATCGGTTCAGAACTGGTGGATGAATTACGTCGTGTTTATGGCTCATCCCGGGTTATAGCCACAGATATTAAAGAGCCGAGTCATTCGGTTAAGAACGGTGGTCCTTTTGTGCAGCTGGATGTACTGGATTTTCCAAAAGTTAATGAGTTAATTCGAAAAAACCAGGTGTCGCAGGTGTATCTTTTGGCGGCATTATTGTCTGCAACCGCGGAGAAGAAAATCAAGTCAGCATGGAAATTGAATATGGAGGGTCTGCTTGGTTTGTTAGAGATGGCCAGAGAAGAAAAGTTCAAATTGTTCTGGCCAAGTTCCATTGCGGTTTTCGGGCCGAACACTCCCAAACAAAATACACCACAGTTTACCATTACTGAGCCATCTACAGTATATGGCATCAGTAAACTTGCAGGGGAGCGCTGGTGTGAATATTATTTTACTCATTTTGGTGTAGACGTCCGTAGCATTCGCTACCCCGGTCTGATCGGATATAAAACTGATCCCGGAGGCGGAACGACGGATTATGCTGTTACTATTTTTCATGAAGCCATTCGGAATAAAAAGTATGAGTCATTTCTGTCCGCGAAGTCAACGCTTCCGATGATGTATATGCCGGATGCTTTACGTGCGACACTAAGTTTGATGGAATCCGACGCGGGACTTCTAAGTGTCAGGTCAGCCTACAATGTATCCGGGATGAGCTTTAGTCCTGAAGAACTGGCTGCTGAAATTCGTAAGCATATTCCGGATTTTCAAATAAACTATTCACCTGATATTCGTCAGAAGTATGCCGATTCATGGCCGCAAAGTATCGATGACAGTATTGCACATCGCGACTGGGGATGGAAAGCCGAATATGATCTGTGTAGAATGACCGAAGACATGTACCTCCATATACAGCATGCTTTGGTCTCCCACTAATATTTTCTGCAAACATGCAGAGCAATCAATCCTGATCCATCTATGCACGAATAAAATAAATCCTTTATGGTGAATGAACTTTTTTTAACCAACTCATTAACGCGTAAAAAAGAAAAATTTGTACCGCTCACACCGGGCTTTGTTGGCATGTATGTTTGCGGGCCTACCGTATATGGAGCCCCACACCTTGGGCATGCCCGTCCTTATATCACTTTTGATGTTCTTTATCGTTTCCTCAGCCTGCTAGGTTATCGGGTTCGTTATGTTCGCAACATCACTGATGTAGGCCACCTTGTTGATGACGCGGATGAAGGAGAAGATAAAATTGCAAAGCGTGCCCGCATTGAGAAGCTTGAGCCGATGGAAGTAGTGGAGTTATACACTGCGAAATTTCATGAGGCCATGCGTGCATTGAATACTAATCATGTAAGTATTGAGCCAAGAGCATCCGGTCATATCATTGAACAGATTGAGATGATTCAAAAGATCATGGACAATGGCTGGGCTTATGCATCAAATGGTTCGGTTTATTTCGATGTTATCAAATACAGCAAGTCACATGACTACGGAAAACTTAGCGGTCGAATTCTGGAAGATCTTATCGCTGGTGCAGGAAATGAGCGTCGCGAATTGGAGGGGCAGAAAGAAAAACGGAACCCTGCTGACTTTGCTCTTTGGAAGAAAGCCGCTCCTGAACACATCATGCATTGGCCTTCTCCATGGAGTGAAGGTTTTCCGGGGTGGCATATCGAATGTTCTGCCATGAGTACAAAATATCTTGGAGAGACTTTTGACATTCATGGCGGAGGAATGGATCTGCTCTTCCCTCATCATGAAAGTGAAATCGCACAATCAAAAGGAGCCTGTGGTAATGCACCTGTTCGATACTGGTTACATAATAATATGATCACGATCAATGGTCAGAAGATGGGGAAATCATTGGGTAATTTCATTAACCTGGACGATTTCTTTACCGGAAAACATCCTTTGCTTGAGCAATCATACTCACCAATGACTGTCAGGTTTTTTATCCTGCAGGCGCATTATCGTAGTCCGCTTGACTTTAGTAACGAAGGATTAAAAGCCGCCGAGAAAGGATTAAGTAAGTTGTTGAATGCCTCTGAGGTAGTTCAGAAATTAAAATCGTCAGACAAATCGACCTCCGATATACCCGCTTTGCGAAAAGCCTGCTTTGATGCAATGTCTGATGATATCAATACTGCTATCACGATCGCGCATTTATTCGAAGCGGTAAGAATCATTAATTCTGTGAATGCGGGAACGGAAACTATCAGCGCGGAAGACCTTGAATTATTAAAACAAACTTACAAAGAGTTTGTGTTTGATATTCTTGGTTTGCAACAGGAGCAGAATAATAGCGGAGCCGATACCGATAAGTTGATGAAATTTATTCTGGGATTACGTACGGAAGCAAAAGCCAGGAAGGACTTCAGTACTTCTGACAAAATCCGGGATGACCTCGTGGTACTTGGATTTAAAATTAAAGATGAAAAGGACGGATCTGTTAGTTGGACGAAGGACTGATTCAAGAATTAGAAAGAGGGCACATGAAATTTTATACCGAACTTGTTTCATTCTTCGAAAAACTTGGGTGGTATAACCGAATCTCATGCAGGTTCTATAATGTTATATTTCGGAAACATACATAGATTTGGTATACAATAGGCATTCTTGCATGAAGACATTCTTTCAGATTATATTGATGAACATTCTGATTATTAGTATTGCTTGCACTTCTTCACAAAAGGAAGCTGAAGTTCCTGTATCACAGAAGGCTGATGAAACAAGTAAAGCAACAGTTACCGTGCCTGTTTTTAATGAGGATACTGCCTATGCTTATGTAAAGGCACAGTGCGATTTTGGCCCTCGTGTCCCGAATTCAAAGGCTCATGCCGCCTGCGCTGATTATTTAGTTTCCGAATTAAAAAAGTATACACCTGAGGTTATTTTTCAGAAAGGAACAGTACGGACCTACGATGGTGTTAATCTGGCTCTTAAGAACATTATTGCTTCCTTTAATCCAGAGAATAAGCAAAGAGTATTGCTCTTCGCGCACTGGGACACCCGACCATGGGCGGATCATGGCACAGACAGGAAAAATGAACCAAACCTTGGAGCCGATGATGGTGCAAGTGGAGTTGCTGTCCTGCTGGAGTTGGCCAGACACTTTTCTGCTCAGGAGCCAATGATTGGTGTGGATATTATTTTCTTCGATGCGGAAGACTGGGGAAAAAGCGGAGGAGGCTCTGAGTCAGAAGATTCCTATTGCCTGGGCTCACAATACTGGACAAAAAACCTGCATACTAAGGGTTATACAGCAAATTACGGAATCCTGCTGGATATGGTCGGCGGCCATAATTCCAAATTCAGGATGGAAGGAAATTCAAAACAATTCGCTTCCTATGTCCTTGAAAAAGTTTGGAAAACGGGAGTTAACATCGGTTATTCAGATTATTTTATTTTTCAGGACGGAGGCTACATCACGGATGATCATGTCTACGTAAATCGTCTTAATATACCAAGCATTGATATTATTGCCGGTGACGCCAACTCCTCTACCGGCTTCCCCACGCACTGGCACACACATGCAGACAACATGGATGTCATTGACAAAAAAACATTAAAAGCTGTTGGGCAAACTTTGTTGCATGTGATTTATTCTGAGAGAGGTATTTGAACTTTTGTTTCGTTTTTTTTGATCAGATTTAATGCAACTCAATTATATCCACCTCCGGTACCCTGATCATCGTAAGCTGAATGTGTTTTTCATGTGCCTTGGATTTATACTCCTGGAAAATTTCTAATACGTCCCGATCTATATAATCGCTTTTTGTACCATCGATTACTACTACGGAATACTGAGGGATTTTATCAAGCATTTCAATAAACCTTTTCTTGCTCAGGAAACTGACATTCATTGCCAGGTCAATAGTATAATGATTATTGTGTCCTTCTGTTCTTTGAGTCAGGGTGTATCCGGCAAGGTAAGTGTGTTTTACACTGTAGTATATCGCGTGAACAATACCGATGATTACTCCGACTAACAAGTCGGTAAATAGAATTGCAAGAACTGTTACGATGAATGGTAAAAACTGCTCCCTTCCTTGCTTATAAATTGCAATGATCATCTTTGGCTTTACCAAATTGTAACCGGTGCGGAGCAGAATGACAGCGAGTACACAGTAAGGGATGTGGTTAATTAATGGAACCGCAAAGCTTATGGCCATTAGAATCCAGATGCCATGAAAGAAAGAGGAGAGTTTTGTTTTCGCTTTTGCTTCCGCATTCGCAGAGCTACGTACAATTACCGCGGTGATCGGCAAGCCCCCAAGAAGCCCGCTCATCAGATTGCCTGTTCCCTGTGCCATCAGCTCCCTGTTCTGTGGGGAGATCCTGTTGTAAGGATCTAATTTGTCAATAGCGGCAAGACTCAGTAAGGTTTCCAGCGACGCTACAAAACAGATGATTACTCCGGTTCTCCAAATGTCCACATTGCTGAAAAGCATACTTAAATTTGGAAGTTTAAATTGCGAGTACACATTTTCCGGAATTGAAACAAATTGGGTCGGCGTTAATTGAACTGCAGGAAAAAAGTATTTAAGAAGCAGGCTCAGTGCAACTCCTAGCAGTACCACAAGAAAAGACGCGGGAATCGCGTCAAATATTTTCGCCATCTTTTTCTTCCACCATATCAAAAAGACCAGGGAGCATACGGCAATCAGGATTGCGCCCGTTGAAGTATGTTCATATAGATCGTGTACGTTTTCGAATGCATGATTTAAAGTAATAATATTGAAAAGTTCATTTGTCCAGAATTCCGGTTTGTCGTACCCGATCAGAGGTGGAATTTGTTTTGATATCAGAATTATTCCAATTGCAGAAAGCATTCCTTTTATTACAGAAGACGGAATGAAATGAGTAAATCCTCCCATCTTGAAAATGCCTAAGCAAAGCTGTAATAGTCCGGCAACGGTAACTGATAAAAAGAAAATCTCCAGTCCGCCTAATTGGGTGATTGCTGTTGCACATATTGCGGTGAGACCTGCAGCCGGTCCGCTTACACTCAATTGTGATTTACTAAAAAGTGTGACAACTATCCCGCCTATGATACCGGCCAAAAGCCCTGAATAAACAGGAGCATTTGATGCAAGGGCAACTCCAAGGCAAAGTGGAAGTGCGACAAAAAAAACTGTAATACTTGCCTTGAAATCGTGTTTTAGAAAAGAGAGGAAGTAAAACTTCGTCTTTCTTGTAATTATGCTCATAATTAAATACAAAGTTGAGTGTTTATTTAGAATTGATTCAGGATCAGATCATTTTTTATCAACCAGAAATGTGCATGAAACTGAGCAAAATATCAACCGGTAATTTAACGTAGCTCATTCATTTTCAAATTTTTCTTAGCGAAAATATTGCCTGAATAGCTTGTGTGCGGATAAAAGGGTCTTTTTGTTCAGGAAAGAATAAAATGAATATTGAAGTGATTTTTTTTTCAATGTAAGGAATCATATAAAATTGATAAATAATTTTTATTGGCCTGCGTATGTTTGATTATTAATGATTATGACATTCTACGTATGAAAAAAACATTTACACTGATTTCTATTCTTGTTGTACTGCTGATCACCCAGAGCATTATTGTACAGGCACAATACACAACAGGTGCCGGCATTCGTGTCGGGAAATTCGCAACCGGAGTTGACGTCAAACATTTTTTAGACGCCAATGGAAATACAGGCTTTGAAATCATGGCAGGAATCACGCGTGAAGCAAAGGGCGGTTATATAGCAAAAGGATACTTTGTGAAACAGCTTCCTATCTTGAACTCTTTATTGCGAATTCCTATTGATATAGTTTTTGGAATAGGTGGCCACGCCAGTTATTTTAAGTATGATTATTATAG
>CAYHFJ010000018.1:0-3068 GCA_964355885.1 uncultured Flavobacteriales bacterium | reverse complement strand
GGAAATGGAATCACATCACGGATATTTGTCATCCCGGTGATAAAAAGAATAAGCCTCTCAAAGCCAAGTCCAAAGCCGGAATGTATGCATGTTCCGAATTTTCGTGTCTCCAGATACCACCATAAGTCAGCTTCTTGAATTTTCATGTCACGGATGCGACTCAGAAGTTTTTCATGGTTTTCTTCTCGTTGTGATCCCCCGATAATTTCTCCTATCCAGGGGAATAAAATATCCATGGCACGAACAGTTTTTCCGTCTTCATTCTGTTTCATATAGAATGACTTGATCTCCTTCGGATAATCAAATAAAATCACAGGACTCTTGAAATGTTCTACAAGGTAATTCTCGTGTTCCTTCTGTAAGTCAGTTCCCCAGCTTACCGGGAATTCAAATTTTTTCGTGGTAGCACCGAGAACTTCGATGGCTTCTGTATATGTAAGTCTTTTGAAAGGACTACTTACCACTGATTGTAATCTATTCAGTAATTCTTTGTCGTAAAGATTGTTCAGAAATTCAAGATCATCTTTACAGTGTTCGAGGGCATAGGCTATCAAATATTTCAGAAAATCTTCTGCAAGATCCATGTTGTCCTTCAGGTCATAGAAGGCCATCTCCGGTTCAATCATCCAAAATTCCGCAAGGTGACGAGGGGTGTTTGAGTTTTCAGCACGAAAGGTAGGCCCGAAAGTATATACTAAACCTAGTGCCATTGCTCCCAGTTCTCCTTCGAGCTGACCAGAGACAGTCAGGTTGGTTGCTTTGCCGAAAAAATCTTCTTTATAATTTATAGTACCATCGGGATTGCGTGGAAGTTTGTCAAAGTCAAGTGTAGTGACCTGAAACATTTCACCTGCACCTTCCGCATCTGATCCTGTAATAATCGGTGAATGTAAATTGTAAAATCCACGTTCATTAAAATATTTGTGGATCGCGAAAGTCATGTGATGACGCATACGCAGCACAGCACCGAATGTATTTGTACGGGGACGCAGATGAGCAATCTCACGAAGGAATTCCAGTGAGTGACCTTTCTTCTGAAGCGGATAAGTTTCATCCGCACTGCCCAAAACTTCTATGCTTTCAGCCTGTATTTCCAGGCTCTGCCCCTGACCTTGTGAGGCCACAAGTCTTCCCTTTACGGATATGCAAGCACCGGTTGTGATGCTTTTCATCAATTCCTCCCCGAATTTCTCAATTTCAGCAACGACTTGAATTGAATGTATGATGGATCCATCATTGATGGCAATGAATGCAATCTGCTTATTGCCCCGGCGTGTTCGCACCCATCCTTGCAGGAATACGTCAATACCTGTTTCTTTTGAATTTAATAGGTCAGCGACCCGAATCGATTTCATAGCTTATTTTAATATTCGGTAAAAATGATAATTAATAGGGGCTTAGCCAAATATATCAAATCCAAACAGGATACAGAAATAGTGCATTATGAAAAATAAAAGAGGTTATTAAATGTGCCCATTGGCATATAGCCCTCAGGTTTTTCGAAAAATTAATGAAGTTCGGTATACATTGATGCTCGATTTGAACAAAAGAGAGAAATACCTGTTCCTTCCAACGCTATATTTCATAGTAGTTTAGTAGAATAATGCCATAATCAACTCCGTTCCACTGAAACTTTCTATATTTGTATAAGGACTAATTATGATGGATTATCAGCCGGGGGATTTATTGAAGAGCATTAATTTACCTGAAGATCTGCGAAAACTCCCGGAAACAGAGCTTTTACGGGTTTGTAGCGATCTACGGGATTATATAATTGATATTGTATCAGTTAATGGAGGTCATTTCGGAGCCTCCCTCGGAGTCGTTGAGCTGACCGTCGCCCTTCATTATGTATTTAATACACCTTATGATCAATTGGTGTGGGATGTTGGTCATCAGGCTTATGGTCATAAAATTCTCACCGGAAGAAAAGATATTTTTCATACCAACCGGATTTATAAAGGAATTAGTGGTTTCCCAAAACGAACCGAAAGTGAATATGACACCTTCGGAGTGGGTCACTCTTCGACTTCAATTTCCGCGGCTTTAGGTATGGCTGTCGCTTCCCGGATCAAAGGGGAGAAAGATAGGCAGCACATCGCGGTGATTGGTGATGGAGCCATGACAGCAGGCTTGGCTTTCGAAGGATTGAATCATGGAGGTGTGGAAAACTCCAATTTGCTTGTCGTGTTGAACGATAATTGTATGAGTATTGATCCAAATGTTGGTGCTTTGAAAGAATACCTGACAGATATTACTACTTCGCATACTTATAATAAAGTGAAAGATGAAGTCTGGAAGCTTCTGGGAATAATCAGCCGCTTCGGACCTAATGCACAGGAAATTGCTTCGAATGTGGAGAATGCGATTAAAACATCACTGCTCAAACAAAGTAATTTTTTCGAATCCCTTCGCTTCAGATATTTTGGCCCTGTTGATGGTCACGATGTAAATCGATTGGTAAAGGTTATGAATGATCTGAAAGATATTCCCGGACCGAAAATTTTGCATTGCCTTACAGTAAAAGGGAAAGGATATGATCTTGCAGAAAAAGATCAAACAAAATGGCATTCTCCCGGATTATTCGATAAAATATCAGGCGAAATTGTCAAGCCTGCACAAACAGGTCCGCAGCCACCCAAGTATCAGGATGTGTTTGGTCATACTATTGTTGAACTTGCAAAATTAAATCCTAAAATTGTTGGCATTACACCGGCTATGCCTTCCGGATGTTCTCTCAACATTATGATGAATGAAATTCCTGATCGTGCTTTCGATGTGGGTATTGCTGAACAGCATGCGGTAACTTTTTCCGCAGGATTGGCAACACAAGGGATGATACCATTTTGTAATATTTATTCTTCTTTCATGCAACGAGGCTACGATCAGGTAGTTCATGATGTCGCATTGCAGAATCTGCATGTTGTCTTTTGTCTGGATCGTGGCGGACTTGCCGGTGCGGATGGCCCGACTCATCATGGAGCATTTGATATAGCTTATTTCCGTTGCATCCCCAATATGATTGTAACTGCGCCAATGAACGAAGTAGAGTTGCGCAACTTGATGTA
>CAYHFJ010000017.1:6438-35617 GCA_964355885.1 uncultured Flavobacteriales bacterium | reverse complement strand
TAGAAAAGTTTATTTCATGGGAAATGGTTCAATCGGACTTGTTCAACAATGTCTTATACATGATATTTCCGATAAAGGCGTTTCTATAGGCGAAGGTGCTCAGGAAGTGACAGTAGAAGGAAACCTAATTTATAATTGTGGAGCAGGTGTTAGTGTAAAAGACAATTCATAC
The DNA here is from genome assembly GCA_964355885.1 of uncultured Flavobacteriales bacterium. Lineage (GTDB taxonomy): Bacteria > Bacteroidota > Bacteroidia > AKYH767-A > 2013-40CM-41-45 > QQVM01. Next base: position 35,445 of record CAYHFJ010000017.1, on the reverse strand, counting down.
GGACGCTTGTTTAATAACACATTCGTCAATAATGATATCGGGGTTGAGCTTGTAGAGAAAAATCCTGGCATGGGAGGTGGCCATGGATACACTTACAATAATATATTGTGGAATAACGCTGCTTCGTTTTTCATGAACAGTACTGCCACCGTTGAAATCCGTTACAGCGATATCGAAGACATGTTTCCTGATCCAATAAATTTTAATATCAGTCAGAATCCTCAATTCATGTATGCGCATATATTGGACTTTCGCTTGAAAGAATCGTCTCCATGTATCAGTGCAGGATTCAACGGACTTACACTCGGAGCATTTTTCCCTGTGGGTGCTATCCTTCAGGATGAATCAGCACTTCATCTGGGTGTTCCAAATTCATTCAGTGTCTATTCTGCAGCGGATACGGTTTCCATTAGCTGGTCTGCAGTTTCAACCTTGGGGAATGTCAAATTATCGTTTTCTGAAAATAATGGAGACTCCTGGCAAACGATAGCAAGCGGTATTGATGCACTTGCACTGCAATACATTTGGCATGTGCCTGTAACCTATTCCACTCGCTGCAAAATTCGAGTAGAAGCGGAATCAAATCCAGCCATCTTCTCCGAAAATTATATGCCATTTTGCATATCACCTGTCCTTAATGACGCCTTTAGTCCGACATTCTCCTTGCAGGCAGGATACTACAATTCAGAACAATCTCTCAATCTTACTTCAGAGCAGGGAGATATTATATTTTATACAACTGACGGTTCTGATCCATCCGACCAGAGTCAGGTTTTTTCTGGCACTGTCCACCTGGGTTTTGATTCTATAGCTGCAGGACAAGCGGAACAAAACATCACTGCTACTCAAAAGTATCATCAGCCTTATTCGTATATCCGGACAGCTCCTGTTTCTCATATCGGGCCAAATCCTACTTTCTGGTATCTTCCGTCGGGCACAATTTTTAAGGCGCATGTAATAAAAGCTCGTATTTATCGACCGGGTGAAGGCTTAGGGCCGATTATCACCAAGAGCTACTTTCTGGATCCGCAGATGCTGAATAAGCGTTACACTTTACCAATAGTTTCACTTGTATCAGATCCGGGAAATCTCTTCGATTATTATAACGGTGTTTATGTTCCCGGTGTCGATTTTACAGGTTACTCTTTTACCGGAAATTATGAGCGCAAAGGAAGAACATCTGAAAAGCCGGCACATATAGAGTTTTTTAATACAAATGGAAGAAATGAGTTTTCTCAGAATGTTGGTTTTCGCGTCAGAGGAGAATGGATTAGAAGCACCGGACAAAAAGCCTTGACCATCTATGCCCGATCTGAATACGATACACAAAATGAATTTGATTATAAATTATTCCCTGGATTGCTGAAACCCGGAACGCGGATCGCTCAGAAAAAGTATAAGCGATTTATTCTTAGAAACGCCGGAAACGAATGGGGCTGGACAGTCAACTCCATGTGTAGAGACATGCTCACTCAAAGTTTGTTCGATCGCCTTGACGTAAAATATCAGGACGGGAATCCAGCAGTTGTTTTTTTGAATGGAGAGTATTGGGGAATACAAAATATTCGTGAGTTGAATGACAAACGAGGTCTCGAATATTCGTACGGTGTAAATCCGGATAGCGTCATCATGATGGAGGATAATCTGAAAGGCGCATTTCAGCTTGTTGAAGGAAATGATGCTGATGCACAAGATTATCATAACATGCGAAATTTTATTTTGAATAGTGACCTCAGCATTCAACAGAATTACTCGCAGGTAAATGAAATGATGGACATTGAAAATTTTATTGACTATTGGATAGCCACTATTTATTCAAACAAGAAGAACACGGATCATAACACTTCGTATTGGAAACTTAGAAACGGTCATCCCGGCCCCGGAGTTAATGAAGCTTTTGATGGAAGATGGAGGTGGATGGCAAATGATTTTGATAACGGCTTTGATATTGCCTCACATGATAATTTATCATGGATGCTTTATTCCATGAGGGATTCATTATTAAAACACATGCTGACAAGTCCCGTGTTTTTCCAATCTTTTATAAATCGTTTTGCCGATCTTTTAAATTCTTCTTTTTCTACCTCACATGTACTTAAAAAACTCGACTATTATCATCATATTCTCGAACCGGAAATGCCTGAACACATTGCCCGTTGGAGGACTCCGTCTACTATGGTCACTTGGGAGCAAGCAATGAATAATTTCTTTGTCTTCGCACAAGACCGTCCCGCTTATCAGATCGATCAGCTAAAATTGCGGTTTACACTTCCACAAACATTTTCCGTGAGCCTTGATGTGAATGATCAGATTATGGGCAGGATCCAACTGAACAGTTTGAGGATTGATCCATCTTTACCCGGTGTGCAAGCTTCCGTTTATCCATGGACAGGAACTTACTTTGTATACGTTCCGGTGACGATCACAGCACTTCCTTATTCAGGTTATCGTTTCGTTGAATGGAGGGAAACAGGGGAGAAGAGTTCGACGATAACTGTTAGTTTACAGAGTGACATCACTCGTACCGCTGTTTTTGAATTGGATCCTTCTCAATCATTATTTAGTTCTGAAATTTATCCCAACCCCGTGGCAGGCTCCAAGATTTATTTCATTAAATCATCTACCGTTTCTGTATATGACATGACCGGAAAAAGGGTATTGCAAAGTGATATTCCTGTACTCGATTTTGATATATCCACTTTACGAAAAGGTATTTATCTTGTTCGTTTGAATGAGTCTGAAGGTATTCGCTTAGTAAAGCTATAATAAGGTCGAATTTCATAAGGTTTTGAGCTTATTTATTCAATATTCCCCTGCAAGCTTATCTGTAATGCTGACTGCAATTTTTCCATCTTAATTTTTTGTATCTTTGTATTCATTCGGGGGCTGACAGGAATTGACAGCTTGTGAAATTGATAAGTAAGCATGCCGAGCGCGGTTAGCATTCTCGTAAAACAATGCTTTCAACAGCCTAACTGGCAATACTGACTACGCGTTAGCCGCTTAATCTAGGATTAATCCGCTTTCTACTCCGGGGAGACCTGCTTACCCGTTTTCTCAACAGGGGTATCATATGGTAAGTGCCTTGCAATAGGGTTCTGATGTTGTAAGTAAGTCCACTTGAACTACGCTTTCAGGTAGCGCGTGTTACGCAGCCTGACGGCCGACAATCAACTAACACTAAGCATGTAGAAAGTTTATTGATTGCTTGTCTGGACGCGGGTTCAAATCCCGCCAGCTCCACAAATTATTGTATAAATATTTTTCTGACCGCATTGCCATTACCTGTACTTATGTTAATATGATAAGAGCCTTTTGCGAGATTTGAAATGTCTAATAGTTGGGTGGAAATCCCAATGAGTATACCAGCATTTTTAGAAAAGATAACTTTACCCATTAAATCTGTTATTTCCAGATTTACCTGTTGTGCGGAATTTAAGTTCAGGTCAATTGTAAGGATGGTAGTTGAAGGATTCGGAAATACAGAAATACTTTTTAAAAATGATGTTTCATTTTCAATTCCTGTCACAGATCCCAAGAATGCTAAACTATCTACCCACAAATAGTCATGGTCTGTGGGTGAGGTGCCACTTGCTTTTAAAATAATAGTACAGCTATCTGGATAATTACCATCCAGGTAATTGAAATTAATCGTAAAATTTTGCCAGTTCATTGCCATTCCTGTCAATGTTTGATTTGCCGATGCGACAGGGACTCGTTGATTTAATCCGGTATCCCATCTTGTCAATAAAGTAGAAATTGAACCCTGGCTGCTGCCAAAAATCATGTGTTGCCATTTACCGCTAAAACTTGCAGGCCTCAATGTGTATGCAAAACCGGAAACCGGTTGGAGGGTTATGGAATCCAATACACCGCTTACCGCAATTCCATTCACGACATTCGTACCAATCGTTTTAGAAGTCAGTTTAAGGTAAGAAGTACCGGGATTTCCAGGACTTGCTTTTTCAGCGGTGAAAACTCCTGAGGCCGCAGTAGTATTATTCAAAGTGCCCCATTGATCAGGATTTTCATAACTACCCATATTCGTCCAGTTTTCAAAACTGAAGTTGGGGATTTGTGCATTTGATATAGTACACAAGGCAATAAAAGCAATAAATGTGTAGAATGATTTTAGCATACTAATTCAAACTTGGATCCTCCGGAAAGTTGGCCAGTATTGCATACTGGCTACCCATTGTCCGAAGTACTTGTCCCCATAATTCTTCCGGTTGAGTAGAGAAGGCAAAATCTTTTTTGCAATTTGATACCAGCCAGGTGCGACCTTTCAGTTCATCAGCAAGTTGCTGAGGTTCCCATCCACTATACCCTGCAAAAAAACGTATTTCTTCTTTATCAATTTGATTGGTGTCAATTAGAAGTTTCAACATTTCAAGACTTCCGCCCCAGTAAATTCCCGGAAGGATTTTTTTGCTGCCTTCTAATTTATCACCCAATGTGTGTAGGAAATGTATAGTATCTGTTTGTACCGGTCCACCAAAATATAATGGCATGTCAAATGGAGGAAAATCTTCCAAAGCATCATTCAGTGTCAGGTCTGTAGGTTTATTTAGTATGAAGCCTACACTGCCTTCTGTTCCATGCTCACCGAGTAGTATTACAGATCTTTTGAAATAAGAATCAAGGAGGAAGGGTTCTGAAACCAATATTCGACCCACTTCAGGCTCAAGATGTACAGATTTTCTCATGTTTCATGTTTTAGGGACTCCAAGGTCTATTCTAAATCCTGATTTGGAATTACAAATAGAACACTGAATTCCTGTGTTTGTTTATAACCGTATTTTACAACGAAAAGCCAACATTGTTTTGTGAGAATACTCTTGAAACTTACAAGATTTCTTCCTATAGGAAGCGTCTCATTTGACTATACAGATGATTTTGGAACATATTTTCAGGCATTTTGAAACGGAATGAGGTAATATCTTTCAGAATGCGTAATTTTACCACATAATCCGATAGACTAAATTTTGTACCGGATTCAGAACAACATTTGATTTTCTCATGTCACTATTCACTATATGACTAAACTGCGTCAGACTATAAAAAGCCTTCGATCCGATTTTTCATCTGCTCCGTTTGATGAAAAAGAAGTGTCTAAAAATCCAATTAAACAATTTGAGAAATGGATGAATGAAGCACTTCATTCGAAAGTGGAGGAACCTAATTCTATGACACTGGCTACTGTTGACAAATCCGGCCAGCCGGATGCACGTGTTGTTTTACTGAGAGACGTCACGGACAGAGGATTTTCTTTTTTTACAAATTACAAAAGCAAAAAGGGGAAGGACATGTCTGTACGAAGTAAAGTGTGTCTTAATTTTTATTGGGCTGAAATGGGACGTCAGGTGCGAATACTTGGAACCATTGAAAAACTTACTTCGACGGATTCAACCGCTTATTTCCATTCTCGTCCGCGTGAAAGTCAGTTGGGAGCATGGGCCTCTCATCAAAGTGAAGATCTTAAATCTCGTGAAGAGTTGCTGGAAAGATTCGCGTTCATTGAAAAAAAATACGAAGGGAAATTGGTTCCACGTCCTGCTCACTGGGGTGGTTATCGTGTCAAGCCTGTTTGGATTGAGTTCTGGCAAGGACGACAAAATCGCCTACACGACCGGATTGTATATAGAAAACTGAAAACCGGTAAATGGCAGATAGTCCGCCTTAATCCTTAGAGGTGCCTTTAAGAGAATTAAGAGGAAAATATTAAACAATTCCGCCTTTGAATTGTATTCTACAAGTGTTGAATTTTTACACGCTTGCCACCTCATTTACATGACCTCCAGAATAATTATTCTTGTTCTTGTATTGTTTGCCATTGACTTCTATGTATTCCAGGGCGTCCGGTTTTTGATGCATGAAAAATCAATACAGATTCAAAGAGCCTTTACTATTGGATTCTGGTCCATCACTTTTCTTTCCGTATTCACTATTGTGCTGGGGCAATTTATCGACTGGCATACCTGGCCAAAACTTATCAGGACATTTTCTTTTTCTCTCATCGTTATCATTTACCTGAGTAAAGTTTTCATCTTATTCTTTTTGATTTTTGATGATCTAATCCGATTGTTCCGCTGGTTGGGGATATGGACAGGCAGACAGATCAACGGAAATCAGACCCAGACAGTTGTTTCTCCTATTCGGGTTTCTCGACTTGATTTTCTGGTAAAACTTGGTTTCTTCATCGGAGCCGTACCTTTTGTTTCTATGATCTATGGAATGATTGGTGGTGCCTATGATTATAAAGTACGAACAGTAAAACTCAGGTTTCCCGGCTTACCTTCAAATTTCGATGGCTTCCGGTTTGTTCAAATTAGTGACCTGCATACGGGAAGTTTTATGAGTACTGATCCGCTCAAAAAAGCCATTCAACTCATCATGGATCAAAAACCTGATGCAATCTTCGTCACCGGAGACCTGGTGAATGACAAACATACTGAAGTGCTGCCTTTTCAGGATATATTTTCCACACTTAAAGCTCCACATGGAGTACATTCTATTTTCGGCAATCATGATTATGGAGATTATTTTCGCTGGGAAGGGATTGAGGATAAAATCGCTAACCTGGAAGGCTTGAAAAAATTTCAAAAGGATATCGGATGGAATTTGCTTTTGAATGATCATACTTATCTTGAAAGGGATGGCCAACGAATAGGATTGATTGGGGTGGAGAATTGGAGTTCACGAATGAATTTTCAAAAGTATGGAGACATGATTTCTTCTACTAAAGGAATGAATCCGGCGGAGTTTAATATTCTGCTTTCACATGATCCTTCCCACTGGGATGCTGAGATAACTGAGAAGTATAAATATGTAGACCTGACACTTTCCGGTCATACGCATGGAATGCAATTCGGTGTAGATATACCGGGATTTAAATGGAGTCCTGTACAGTATGTTTATAAACAATGGGCCGACCTTTATCAAAACGGTACTCAATATTTGTATGTGAACAGGGGATTGGGTTTTCTTGCTTATCCGGGCAGAGTAGGTATCATGCCGGAAATCACCGTTTTTGAACTAAGTAAATCCTAAAAAAATTATGCTTTCCAAACAGCAGGTCAAAGACGTCATCGCTCTTCAGCAAAAGAAGAGCAGAAGAAGCGAGAAACTATTTCTGGTGGAAGGGGAGAAGACTATTGAAGATTTGCTTTTATCTGATTGGAAGATTAAAATGATCTGCACAACTGATACCATTAGTCAGGAATTACGAGGGCTTATAAGGGAGAAATATAAGGGCGAACATGTTGAAGTGAGCAGCGATGATATGGATCGTATGAGTCCGCAGACTGCTCCACAGGGTGTGTTGGCAGTAGTTCATCAACGAGAATACCGTTTTGATATTACTGAGATAAAGGATCAGCTTGTTCTGGTCCTTGATGATATACAGGATCCCGGAAATATGGGAACAATTATCCGTATTGCTGACTGGTTCGGTATCCGGCATGTAATTTGTTCCATGAAAACTACGGAATGCTTCAATCCAAAGGTTGTTCAGGCTAGTATGGGTTCATTGTCCAGGACAGCTCTTTATTATATGGATCTTGAAGAATTATTCAGTGTCAACAGAGAGACTATTAATCTTCCTGTTTATGGAGCTCTCATGAAAGGCAAGAATATATTTTCGAGTGAACTGAGTAAATATGGATTTATACTTTTGGGAAATGAGGCGAATGGTATTACGAAGGAAACTTTACCATTTATTACTCACGCGATAAATATACCTTCTTTTACAGCGGCTTCAGCCAATGGTCCTGATTCATTGAATGTGGCAATAGCAACAGGTATTGTTTGCGCGGAATTCCGAAGAAGAAGTTTTTCCTGAAAAGATTTTTTTTTAACCACAAAGTGACACAAAGTTAAGGCACAAAGTTTCACGGAGGAGGATAAATAAAATTGCAGGGTGGTATTTATAATTCTCATCTCTTTGTGAAACTCTGTGCTTTTTCTTCGTTTCCTTTGTGGTTAAAATTCACAATTCAATGCGTGTACTTTGCTTTTGAAGAATGGGCAACAAAAATTTGTTTGAATGGATTTTAAGGAGCGGTTTTTAAACCACAAAGTGACACAAAGTTAAGGCACAAAGTTTCACGGAGGAGGATAAATAAAATTGCAGGGGGGTATTTATAATTCTAACTAATTTTGAGTGAGAAAAAATTTATTTGAAATTACTCAAGAATATCACAACACGGGAGCAGCGGTGCCATTCTTTCCTACCTTATCCTTAAAAAATTCCTGCATTATGACGGCATCTTTTTGTAAGTCACCACAGGGATAAAATGGTGAAGAAAAAAATATAGTTTTCCGGGAGTAATCAAATCCGGTCATCACGATAGGTATACCCGCTTTGAATGCAATATAATAGAATCCTGTTTTCCATCTCTCGGTTTTTTTTCGTGTACCCTCGGGAGCAATAGCAACTACAAAATGTTCCTCCCTTTTTATGATGGCAACCACTTCGTCAACCATATGTGTTGATCGACTCCTGTCAACAGGAAAGCCACCAAGTTTTTTAAATAGCCAACCCATGCGGGAATCAAATAATTCTTTCTTTCCTAAAAAGTTGGATTTGAAACGCATGATACTCCTCACAGCAATGCCCATAGGAAAATCCCAGTTGCTGGTATGTGGAGCAACTATGATGATATACTTTTTCAATTGTCTGGGTACATCACCAATGATCTTCCAGCCGAGAATTTTAAAAATCAACTTAAAAAATAGGCGCATAAAAATTATCTAACAAGACTTATAATAGACAGTCTTCATCACAATATACAATTACACAAGTAGCTGGCAACAAAATCCTAAATAAATTCAATTTTATGATCTTAATCTTACCACAGCTTCCGCACACCTTTCTCCATCCATTGCAGCTGATACAATCCCTCCGGCATATCCTGCCCCTTCTGCACAAGGGAACAATCCATTTACTTCCGGATGTTGGAGACTTTCTTTGTCTCTCGGAATGCGTACCGGAGAGGAAGTTCTTGATTCGGTCGCGACAAGGATGGCATCATTGGTATAATAGGACTTCATTTTCTTGCCAAAATCTTTTAATCCTTCACGCAATGCAAAACTTACTTCCTTAGGTAACGTTTCAGTTAAGGCAACAGAAGTCACACCTGGAAGATACGAACAAACAGGTAATGACGAACTTACCTTGTTTTCAATGAAATCTATGAGCCTTTGAGCAGGGGCTCTCAACTTCCCACCACCGGCGAGAAAAGCTTTTTGTTCAACCGACTGTTGGAATCTTAAGGCGGACAGTTCGCCATGTTCTGAGAATGGAAGAAAATCTTTTTCTCCAACACTGACGACCATACCCGAATTTGCAAAGGGATTATTTCTTTTTGAGGGCGACCAGCCATTTACTACTATCTCATCACTTCTTGTCGAAGCAGGAGCGATAATACCACCCGGACACATACAAAATGAATATACTCCTCGGTCACCAACCTGAGTAGCCAGCGAATAACTTGCAGGTGGAAGGAAGGGATTGCGTGTTTCGGAATGATATTGTACTGAATCGATTATGTTCTGTGGATGTTCAATCCTGACACCCAGTGCAAATGCCTTTCGCTCGATCTTTATTTTTTTCTTTTCTAATAATTCAAAGATATCCCTGGCAGAGTGTCCGGTAGCCAGTATTAAATTCTTCGACCTGAATTCTGTTTCTTCACCGGATTCAGTATGCTTGCAAAGAATTCCGCTTATTTCATTTTTAGTAAGCTGAATATCGGTCATTTTTGTTTCAAAATAAATTTCACCACCGGAACTAAGAATTCTCTCACGGATTGCCTGCACAACTTTTGGAAGTTTATTTGTTCCAATGTGTGGATGGGCATCAATGAGAATATCTGCATCTGCTCCATGTTGAACAAGAACAGAGAGAATTCTCCGTATGTCTCCTCTTTTTCCGGAACGTGTATATAGCTTACCATCGGAATATGTCCCTGCACCGCCTTCTCCAAAACAATAATTTGAATCCGGATTTACAATCCCTTGTTTGTTAATTTCGGCGAGATCACGCCGCCTTTTTCGCACATCTTTACCTCGTTCTACGATTACCGGTTTTAATCCCAGCTCAATAAGCCGAAGTGCTGCAAACATTCCGGCTGGACCAAAGCCAACAATTAAAACTGGCTTTGCTGCGCTTACATCGTTCTCAAAATTAAAAAGAGTTTCTGAATTTTTTGTAGCCTTCGGTTTTTCATCAATGTATACCTCAACTAATAAACGTATTCGCGCAATCTTTGATCTTGCATCGATAGAGCGTTTTAAAATATTGATCGCGGAAATCCGTGTTGCAGGAAGCGCTAAAGACTTCGCGGTATTATTTAAAACTTTTGCTTCGTCTGCTGCCTCCTCCGGAAGAAGAACAAGCTCGAGTTGTTGAATCATGATGAGGAATATCTGCTTTCAGACCAGCTTGCATTTATTCAAAGGTAAAAGAAATCATGAATATTTTGGATTTTAGCCCATCCAACGGTTTTGCATAAGGAGTGTTTTCTTTCACTAATAAATTATTCAGCCCGTTGAACATTTTTAGCTCCGGTGAAAATTTAAAATAGGTCAGATAAAAATCAAAGCCAACTCCAATTTCATACCCATAATCATGCTTTTCCAGCTTTACGATATCTTTATCCTTATTCAGAACTTTTGCCTGTGATACCATGTCGATAGAGTAATGCCCACCGGCAAGTACATACATTCTGTAATTGTTTATTCGATTGGATTTAAATTTAATGTCCAGAGGAAATTCGAGATAGGTAGACTCTATGTTCTTTGTAACTAAATCACCTGATGTTCCCGGATAATAAAATATGTATTCTAGATTTCTTTGTGCAAATGACAGGGCAGGAATAAAACGAAGATCCCAATGCTCTCCCAATCTTAAATTACTTACGATTCCCAGATTTAATCCCAAAACTGACTGCGGTTCAATACTAAAAATGGAATCCTGTGTATCAAAATCTGAAACTTTTGTTACCCGAAAATTACTGTTGTTTAAACCCAGTGTAAAACCAAAATGGATTCGTTGTTTGTCGTATTTGGGTAAGTTGATAGGAACCCTGTTAAGTTGAGCACTTGCAGAGTGATGATAAAATAAGAATAATACAGCCGCTGCCAGGAGTTTGTATATCCGGATTTTTGGTTTTGAAGTGCGCTGACAGTCTTTTTTCATTGTTATTTACTCCCGGTATATAGAGTTACTACACCAAAAGTCAAGGGACGAATGGACACCTCTTTGTAACCTGTTTTACGTAGAATAGTTGCAAAATTTTCTCCTTCAGGAAATGCTTCGACTGACTTATTTAAATAAGTATAGGCTACAGGATCTTTTGAGATCATGTTCCCAAGCAATGGACAAATTTTAGAAGAATAAAATGAATAAAGGGAACGAATAATCGCTGATTTAGGTTTAGAAAATTCCAGAATAACCGTCATACCTGAGGGCTTTAGAACACGCAGCATCTCTGATAAACCCTTTTCCAGATTTTCAAAATTCCGTACCCCAAATCCAACGGTAATAGCATCAAATTTATTGTCTTCAAAAATAAGATTCTCCGAATCCGCTTCGATAAGTTCTATTCTGTCATGCAGTTTTTTCTTTCGAAGCTTTTCTCTGCCGATCTTTAACATATCTTCTGAAATATCTATGCCATATATTTTCACCGGATTCAACCTTATTGTGCTAATGGCTAGATCGGCAGTGCCACTTGCCACGTCGAGAATGAGTTGAGGTTTGGTTTTTTTTAACATGGAAACCGCTGTCCTTCTCCAATATCTGTCGATGCCAAAAGATAAAAAGTGATTCAGAAAGTCGTAACGCCATGCAATGCTGTTGAACATTTTGGCGACTTGTTGCTTCTTATTCAGTTTGCTATCCTGATAGGGTGTAACCGGATGCGACATGTCAGAGAAGTTTCAGGTTGTTTGCTTCCTGCATGAGCTGCTCTTTTTCAACAGGCACAACACCAACTTTTTCGCAGACCAATCCACCTGCCAGATTTGCCAGTGTGGCCATTTTCACTGAACTTGTTTTAACTGCAAGGCAAAGTGCGGCGACACCGATGACAGTATCCCCTGCACCCGAAACGTCAGCTATGTTCCTGACATGGGCAGGAATTAATTCTTCGTGTTTGTCATCGATTAGCAGGATACCCCGCTCGGAAAGCGTTAGCAGGACAATATTAAGACGATGATCTGTTCTGATTTTCTGAACCGCTGCAATAATATCTTTCAGATTTCCTTTCTCAAGATCAAGTTTCATTCCTTCCCGTAGTTCCTTCAGGTTGGGTTTGAATAAAGTGATATTTTTATAGTAATTAAAATTTCTTTTTTTCGGATCAACTGCAATAGGGATTTTGTGTTTCAGTGCAATTTTTACAACTTGTTCTATAAGTTGTTTGGAGATCACCCCTTTGTCGTAATCCTCCATTACGATCACATCTATAGAACTTTTAATCAGAATATTACTGATACGATCCAGTAATCGCTTACGGTCAGCAATGGAGATGTCTTCATCCCTTTCTTCATCCACACGAAGCATCTGGTAATTATTGCCGATCACTCTGGTTTTTCGGGTTGTCGGTCTCTCCGGACTCTGAACCAATCCATCAGCTGTCATGTTCATCTGCTGGAGCAGTTCAATAAATGTTCGACCATTCAAATCATTTCCTATAACTGAACATAGTATCGGAGTTGCTCCAAGCGATTGAATATTGATTGCTACGTTGGCAGCCCCTCCCAACCGGTTTTCTCTCTTTGTGACCGATACGATGGGAACAGGTGCTTCGGGTGAAATCCTGTCGACTTTTCCCCAGAGGTATGCGTCAATCATGACATCACCTATGATGAGGACATTGACTTTTCTGAATTGTTCGAAAAGCTGAGAGATGGATTTTGTTTTACTTTTTGCCAAAATGGTTTTCTATAATATTATTCCTTGTCATTCAAGTTCCCTGTTCAAATTTAGAATTTAAATTTCTCCGGTATTAAACCAAATGACTGAGAGCTGTTTTGATCCTTGTCATTGCCTCCTTTAATTTTTCATCAGAGGCGGCATACGAAATACGAATACAATTCGGGGAACCAAATGCATCACCGGTGACAGTACTCACAAGTCCTTTGTGCAAAAGGTACATACATAATTCTGATGAATTATTTATCTGAACATCACCATCCTTTTTACCAAAGTATGAACTTACATCGGGAAAAACATAAAACGCGCCTTTCGGTTCATTCACAATGAGTCCCGGGATTTCTTTAAGCATCTTAAGTACAAGATCCCTGCGACGACGGAAAGCCAATTGCATTTCCAGTGTTGGTTCATTGTATTTAGCTACTGCCGTTTCAGCCGCTTTTTGTGAAATGGAAGAAGCCGCGGAAGTAACCTGCCCTTGAATTTTATCACATGCTGCCGCGATAAATTTTGGCGCACCTATATATCCGATTCGCCACCCGGTCATAGCATAACCTTTGGATACACCATTCACGATAATGACTCTGTCCCGAACCTCTTCAAATTGTGCGATGCTCTGGTGTTTGTCTAGAAAATTGATGTGTTCGTAAATCTCATCTGACAAAATAAAAACATGAGGATGTCGGCTGAATACCTCTGCCAGACTTTTCAGTTCATCTTTTGTATATACTGTACCTGTTGGATTACAGGGAGAAGAAAAGATAAATAATTTTGTCTTTGGGGTGATCGCATTTTCCAGTTGCTCAGGACTAATTTTAAAATCTGATTGGATCGTGGTGTAAATAGGAACGGTCTTTCCTTCAGCAAGTTTTACAATTTCAATGTAGCTAACCCAATATGGGAGTGGAATAATTACTTCATCGCCTGGATTTACAAGACTGAGTACCACGTTTGCAATAGATTGCTTGGCTCCGGTGGAGACAACAATTTGATCGCTCGCATAATCAAGATTATTTTCTCTTTTAAATTTCTCTGAGATGGCTGCTCTCAATTCCGCAAAACCTGATATAGGAGCGTAAAATGTGAATCCATCATCGATGGCTTTTTTTGCGGCCTCACGTATATGCAAAGGAGTGATGAAATCAGGTTCCCCCAGACTCAGATTGATTACATCGAAACCCTTGGCACTTAGTTCTCTGCTCAGTTTCGACATTCCAATGGTCTGGCTTTCTGAGAGCGTTTCGAGTCTTTTAGCTAATTTATTTTGTTCCATAAGAAGGCTGCAAACCTACTAGATTCCCTCCGAATAGGCAAAGATTGATGTCAGAGGTTCTCACTATAGTTATCATCAGTGATTTGAGTTAAATTCTCGATCTTGCTCCATGATTTTTTCTGTACCGCATAAGGGAACAATGAAAATGGTGATTTCTTTGAATTTAAGCCCTATTCGATTGCCGCTTTTCATTAATTCAGATAAAAAGAATAATCAGTATAAAATAGGGGGATATTTATTCGCCGAAATGATGGATATTGTAACGCATTACTTCAACCATATTTTTTTATTTTCTTGCAGGAAAAGCCACGATTCTGGCAGGAATGGCGTACTTGGCACGAAAGTAGACTCATAACATATCATTGTATAATGCCGAATTATCCTGCCAGATTGTCGTAAATAAAATTAGAACTTTCTTCATATTATGAGTGACCAAAATCTACTTAATCCGCTAGATCTTAGCAACATCATCGACGATGACTCTGAATTTATACCTCTGCTTTCACAAGAAGACGAAGATCAGATGAATCAACAGGATGTTCCTGACATCCTTTCCATACTTCCTTTACGCAATACTGTCTTGTTTCCCGGTGTTGTTATTCCTATTACGGTCGGTCGTGACAAATCAATTAACCTTATTAAAGATGCTTATAAGGGGGATAAAATCATCGGGGTTGTTGCTCAAAAGGACGTGGCGATAGAAGACCCGAATTTTGAGGAGTTAAACCCGGTCGGAACAGTAGCTCATGTTTTGAAGATGCTGCGAATGCCGGATGGAAATACCACCATTATTATCCAGGGAAAGCGACGTTTCAGGTTAGATAAATGTGTACAAACTGAACCATACATACGTTGTAGCGTGAAGCCTTTTCCTGAAACCAAGGGCAGCCTTTTGGATAAGGAATTTATGGCTACTGTCGCATCATTGAAGGATCTTGCTTTGCAGATTATACAGCATTCACCAAACATCCCTTCCGATGCCGCTTTCGCCATTCGTAATATAGAAAGCCAGACTTTCCTTATCAATTTTATTTCGTCCAATATGAATCTGGACGTAAGCACAAAGCAAGAGTTGCTTGAAATTGAAGACCACAAAAAGCGTGCGACCAGGGTGCTGGGATTGTTAACTAAAGAATTGCAGATGCTGGAATTGAAAAATCAAATCCAGAGTAAGGTTCGCACAGATATCGACAAGCAGCAGCGGGAGTATTTTCTGAATCAACAATTACGGACGATTCAGGAAGAATTAGGCGGATCGACACCTGACAGAGAAGTATCAGAACTGAGGGAACGTGCAAAGAAGAAAAAATGGAGTAAATCCGTTTCGGAAATTTTTAATAAAGAATGCGATCGGATCTCACGAATGAATCCCGCCGCCGCGGAATATTCAGTCATTCTGAATTACCTGGAGTTATTGCTTGATCTTCCATGGAATGAATTTACTACAGATAATTTTGATTTAAAGCATGCGCAAAAAGTTCTTGATAAGGATCATTATGGTCTGGAGAAAGTAAAAGCAAGGATTCTTGAGTACCTCGCCGTTTTGAAATTGAAACGTGATATGAAGTCACCGATTATGTGTTTGTATGGACCTCCGGGAGTAGGAAAAACATCACTCGGAAAATCCATCGCGAAAGCACTTGGAAGAAAATATGTACGAATGTCATTGGGAGGGGTGAGGGATGAAGCTGAGATCCGTGGACATCGTAAAACATATATTGGTGCTATGCCGGGAAGAATCATTCAAAACCTGAAGAAAGCTAAATCAAGCAATCCGATTTTTGTACTCGATGAAATTGATAAGCTTGGTAATGATTTTCACGGAGACCCATCTTCAGCATTGCTTGAGGTTTTGGATCCCGAACAAAATAACACTTTCTATGATAATTACGTCGAGATAGATTATGACCTTTCAAACGTTTTATTTATCGCTACAGCCAATTCTTTGAGTCATGTTCAACCCGCTTTGATGGATCGGATGGAGATTATTGAGATCAATGGTTATACGCTGGAAGAAAAAGCTCAGATCGCCAGTAAGCATCTTATGCCGAAGCAGCTTGCAGCACATGGGGTGACAAAGAATCAGGTAAAAATATCATCGCACCTTATTGAATACATCATAGAGAATTATACCAGAGAATCAGGTGTACGCGGATTGGAGAAAAAACTTGCCGCCGTGGTTCGGGGTGTAGCTAAACAAGTTGCCATGGAGGAGGAATATAATCCTGTTCTGACTCAGGAAGATATTCACCGGATTCTTGGAGCAACAATTTTTCATTCCGACAAAAAGCAAACCAATGAAGTTGCCGGTGTTGTTACCGGACTGGCCTGGACATCGGTTGGTGGTGACATACTTTTTGTGGAAGCAAGTATTAGCAGAGGAAAAGGAAAGCTGACTCTTACAGGAAATCTGGGAGACGTGATGAAAGAATCCGCTGTGATTGCCCTTGCATATCTTAAGGCCCATGCACATGAATTGAATTTGGATTATCGTGTTTTTGATCAGTGGGACATACATATACACGTTCCTGAAGGAGCGACACCAAAAGATGGACCTTCCGCAGGAGTAACCATGCTTAGTGCTTTAGCTTCGGCATTCACTCAACGAAAAATTAAAAACGGACTGGCAATGACAGGGGAGATCACGCTACGGGGTAAGGTATTACCTGTCGGTGGTATTAAAGAAAAGATCCTTGCTGCCCGTCGCGCGGGAATTAATGACATTGTTCTCTCTGCAGAAAACAAGAAGGATATTGACGAGATTCCAAAAGTGTATCTAAAAGATTTGCATTTTCACTATGTAAAGGAGATGATTGAAGTGATTGATTTCGCCCTGACAAAAGATAAAGTGAAAGCGCCCCTGGATGTTCGGTATTTTCCCGAGTCAAAGACTGATAAAAATGGCTTCGAAGAAATCCCGGTAGAGGAGATTCGCAATCAGCTGGTGAAAGGCAAACCGGTAAAACGATAAAGACAGAAACATTGTAATTCGATATTTCGTCCCATTGTAATTCTCGTTATGGATCAGATTTCGGTAGCCCAATCTTATGCTCAGTTTATCCATTCATTCATGTTTCTTTAGATACCAAAATCTTAAATTGATTTATGATGATTCAATGGATGTTGAATTAAATTTCATTCTTCGCTCATGAATGATAAAAAAACCGCATTAGTTGCCGGTTCAACCGGACTTGTCGGACGCGAATTGCTCCTGATTTTGCTGGAGAATTCCTCCTATGGTAAAGTGATCGCTTTGGTTCGTAAGAAAAGCGATTACCATCACTCAAAACTGATTCAGGTTGAAACAGATTTCGATGAACTCGAAAAAATTGCTGTACATTTTCAGAATGTAGATGATGTATTCTGCTGTCTGGGTACAACAATGAAGACAGCCGGGAGTAAAGAAGCTTTTCGAAAGGTTGATTTCGGGTATCCTATAGCATTAGCTGAATTAGCGGAGAAAAATTCCTGTTCGGGATTTTACTGTATAAGTGCGATGGGAGCAGATCCCGGCTCAAAAGTATTTTACAACAGGATAAAGGGTCAGTTGGAGGAGAAAATATCCGCCATGAAAATACCTGTGATTTATTTATTCAGGCCTTCATTGCTCATTGGATACCGGGAGGAAGTAAGGGTGGGAGAGCGGATAGCCATCTTTCTGTTTAGCGCCCTCGCATTTATGTTTTGGGGACCGCTTAAAAATATGAAAGGGATTTCTGCAACGAAAGTTGCAGCGGCAATGATGAATGCGGCACAACATAAAACGAAAGGGGTACATGTTGTTTTGTCTGGTGATATGCAGAATACTAAATCCAAATAGGGTTTCTAAATATAAAATTATGAAACCTGCATAAGAATAAGATGTACAATTAAAGTTTTTCGAAAAATGAAGCAAGTGCTTGGAAGCAATTGAAAAGTGCCAAGCCGTTAAGACATCTGTTGATGCTGTTTACGACTTGTTCAGAATTTACAATAATAATTAAAGAAGCAGTAAATCTTAACCATTCATCGAAACCAGAAACTCTTCATTCGATTTTGTACCACGCATTTGTGTCAGTAAAAATTCCATAGCTTCCAGCGGGTTCATATCTGCAAGATGGTTACGGAGAATCCACATCCTTTGCAGTGTCTCTTTATCGAGTAGCATATCTTCGCGACGCGTACTGGAAGCGACAAGATCAATCGCAGGGAAGATACGCTTATTGGAAAGTTTCCTGTCCAGTTGGAGCTCCATATTTCCTGTTCCTTTGAATTCTTCAAAGATCACCTCATCCATACGTGAACCTGTATCGATCAAGGCTGTTGCAAGGATGGTTAAACTACCACCATTTTCTATTTTTCTGGCAGAACCAAAGAATCGTTTGGGTTTATGAAGCGCGTTTGCTTCTACACCACCTGATAATACTTTACCACTTGCAGGAGCAACGGTATTATAAGCACGTGCTAATCGCGTGATTGAATCGAGGAGAATAACTACGTCGTGACCACATTCTACCATTCTCTTGGCTTTCTCGAGAACGATATTGGCAATTTTAACATGGCGTTCGGCTGGTTCGTCGAATGTGGAAGCAACAACTTCCGCTTTCACACTTCTGGCCATGTCTGTAACCTCTTCCGGACGCTCATCAATAAGGAGGATGATCATGTACACTTCCGGATGATTCGCGGCAATGGCGTTTGCAACATCCTTCAATAACATGGTCTTACCTGTTTTTGGCTGTGAAACAATAAGCCCGCGTTGTCCTTTACCAATTGGAGTGAAAAGATCCATGATGCGCGTAGAAAATGAGGTGAGAGGACCACTCAGGTTCAGTTTTTCCTGCGGAAACAGAGGGGTGAGGAAATCAAAATGTATTCGATCCCGAACAATTGCAGGATCCTGACCATTGATGAAATCCACTTTTGTAAGCGGAAAATATTTTTCTCCTTCACGTGGTGGGCGAACCATTCCACGAACTGTATCTCCTGTTTTTAGTCCAAATAACTTTATCTGAGATTGAGACACATATACATCATCAGGAGAAGTGAGGTAGTTAAAATCACTGGAACGTAAAAAACCAAATCCATCAGGCATCGTTTCCAATACTCCTTCAGCTTCGATGATTGAATCTAGCTCGGTAGGGATTTCAACAACAGGAGGTGGGACTTGACGTGGTCTGAAGTTTCTGTCAGGTTCTGCAGGGCGGGGAGGGAGAGGGCGGTTTATGTTTTCAGTTCGGGGTAATGGTGCCGGAGCAACAGGAACAACCCTGGGAGCGGGACGTGTTGCCGGAACTTTCACACTTGGTTCCAGTACGATGGTTTCAGGTTTTCCTTTCGCATCTAATTTTGCCGGAATTACCCGTTTGCGTTTAGGTCTTCCTTTTGAACCATCACCTGAGTCTTGTTCCTCTTCTTGTTCTTCTTCTTCCTCAGTTTTCACCACCGGTTTAACAATCTTTTCTTTCACTTCCACTTTTTCTGCCGGAGCGAATTTGGAAACCAGTGACTCTTTTATGGAGTTACTGGCCTGAGGGTTTAACGCCTGCTGGTCAAGGATTTTGTAAATGAGTTCCTGTTTACGAAGTTCATCGTAATTTGGTATACTCATTAATCGTGCAATTTCTTTTAGCTCGTTCACGAGCTTGTCATTCAATTCTAGAATATCGTACATGAAAAATTTTGGATTTTTTTTACAAATCGTCAGGATGACGTTTGCTTTGATGTATTGCTTATAAGTCCTCTAAAAAGGACATGAAATCATAAGAATTAATAAGATAAAATTGAGAGCTATTGAAACCGTAAGATGAACGGGGAGTTGTCGGTCGGAAGAGTAAAAAATCCGAAACGATGAATTATTTATAGGACAAGTATACGGTCTTTTATGTACTTGTACAACAAATGTATCAAAAAATAATTGAATTATTTGTATACATATATTACGATTGTTTCGGTATTATTGTTTCGCTGTTTAGAAAGTTCAATTTTCCTCAAAATCTTCAAAAAATCCTATGATTCAACGTGTACAATCCCTTTTTTTACTGATCGTCGTGCTAATCTCAGCTATCCTGCTCTGTGTCCCGGTGTATGAGCTCCATGATCCAGCTCCGGTTGTGCCGGCAGGAACCATGAATACCTTTAACATAGCTGATAATTCATTATTGATGATCCTGAACGTGGCGATAGGTACATTGGCATTAATCACCATATTTCTTTATAAATGGAGGAATATGCAAATGAGGATGTGTAACATTGGTTTGCTGCTAACTTGCCTGATGATTGGACTCTTGTTTTTTGTAGCTGATACAATGTCGACCAATATGAACCAGCGAGTTCAATACAGATATGGAAGCTATTTACCTCTCATCGAATTGGTCTTTTTATTTCTGGCGAGTCGTTTCGTCAAAAAGGATGAGGAATTGGTTCGTTCCGCGGATCGGTTACGTTAATCAGGTTTCAATTTGTCCGCGAAGGCCAAGTTCAATAGCCTGAACATCTTTAATTTGCTTACCTGAAACCTGAAATTTTAACATGGTTCTGATTTTGTGAAAGCCATGTTTACCTGCAGCTCCCGGATTCATGTGTAATAAATTATTGACTTTGTCCGGTATCACTTTGAGTATGTGTGAATGGCCGCAGATAAACAGATCTGGTTTTATTTCTGCGATTTTTAGTCTTGCTTCAGCGGAATAATTTCCGGGATAACCACCTATATGGGTGATGTAGACTTTCAGATCTTCACAATTAAATACTAAATCTTTGGGGTGCATTATCCGGAGCTCTGTCCCATCAATATTACCATATACTGCTCTTAGCGGTTTTATATTGCTGAGTTTATCCGAAATCCCGGCATCACCTATATCTCCTGCATGCCAGATCTCATCACAGTCTTTCAAATGAAATAATATTCTTTCATCAAGGTATCCATGTGTATCGCTAAGAAGTCCGATCTTGATCAATAGGGAAGAAGGTGTTTGTGTCAGTCAAAAAAAACAGAATGCTGAAGTCAGATGAATCGAATTGAATCAGATTATTTCAATCTCCGATTTCAGGAGCCAGCCAATACTGCCATTAAGAAGTTTAATTTTTTTCCAGTTATTTAGCTCATCTAGCAATTCAACTTTGCTTCCTTCGTGGATGATGAACAGGTCTGTGCCCTTTGGATCGGGCGAACTTTTCACATAAACACTTGCCGACATCACGATAGCTGATTCCTCCCGGTATGTTTTTGAATGACTTCTGGCAGCCAGAATGAAAGAGCTTGAAAAGAGTACCAGCAAACCAAGTGTAAGCAGGAAGCCAAGTTTTCTTGAGCGTACGGAACTTCCGAAGAGATACAGCAACGAGGTGCAGAGGCTTAACCATAAAATGGCAATCACTAATTTACCCCAGGCATTGCTTGACAGTAATTCGGTGAGAGAATTCATCCATCGTTTATAAAATATCTGAGGGACAGGATCGATTTTATCTATGACATTAAGCAGTGCAATCTTTAAGTTGAACTGAGCATCTTCATCTTTGGGATCCATTTTTAATGCACGCTCATAATTTAATATAGAGCGTGGAATGTCACCCTGCTTATAATATGCATTCCCAAGATTAAAATACAATTCGGGTGCAAATTGCCTTTTTGCGATCAGACTATTGTAGATTTCAATGGCTTTATCGTACTCTTGTTTCTGATATGCAAGGTTTGCCTGCCGGTAAATATTTAACGGGTCTCCTGATGCATGGCTTTGGCCAAAGCATCCCCTGGATAGCAGCAACAGAAATAGAATTTTTAAAATGCTTCTCATTGTATTATGCCTTTGCTGATTCTTCTATTTTAGCGATAGACTCTAAAGCCTGCCTGTAAAGATCTTCCTGACTTTCTCCCTGAGATCCGGCAAAACGAAAAAACTCACACTTGTCAATGGTGTCAGTAAATTCACTGACCAGTTTTGGATCCACATTTTTCCGTAGTAAAGCTTCTGTTGCTGATTCTTTCGAAAGATCCGCAACCGGTATGTGAAGTTTGTCACTGATAAAACCCCACATGGCTTTAGAAATTTCATCGAGGAATTTTTCTTTTTCATTTGCAGCCAGAAATTTTTTGGCAAGAGCCAGTCTTTTTCTAGCTACTTTACTTGCACGACGACTTTTTAGCAGACCGGTTTTGCCTTTATTTCCCTCTTGCCTTTTCCTGACAAGCAACATCCCTGCAAATAGTAGGGCTGGTGCTGCCAGTAATGAGTAGAAGATCCCTGAACCATAAAGTGGCATTGTTTCCTGAACAAATTCAGGATCTTTCATTTTGATAAATCGAATGTCTTTTCCGAGGAGTTGAATGTCGGACTTATTAATACTGCTGCCGGAACCGGCAGACCCGGATTCATCACCCTTATTTACTTTAATGACAATTTCAGGAGAAGGTATTTCCTGAAATGTTTTTTTGTCCAGATCGAAATACGCAAAGTCAGCAATTGGAATTTTGTATTCCCCCGCGTTACGTGGGATGAGGAGGTATTCAAAAGTTTTGGAACCACTAACTCCTGCTACTGATGCATTCAGGTTCGAATTCTCTTTTGGCTCGTATGATTCAAAGTCAGGAGGAAAGGTGATGGCAGGAGGCTCAATGAGTTTGATATTACCTTTTCCACTTATTTTAATTTTCAAGGTAACAGATTCATGTGCTTTAAGTTCTTTTCTGTCAACTGAAACTTCGTAAATAAATTTCCCGACCGCGCCGGTGAATGTGGAAGGTGCTTTATCAGGAAGTTCTCGCACATTAATTTTTATTGACTCACCTTTCAGGGGAATCTTCACATCCTGTATTCCGGAATTGAAAGGATTGTTGAAAAATGGATCATTAAAAAACTGATCAAACGGATCATTGCTCCGGCCTTGTCTTTTAACCTGTAAACGTGCAACTACTTCACCTGACATCGCGTCAATCGTAAGGGTTCCGCTTCTTTGCGGGAAGAGTACCATTTTTTTCAGATCAGCAACATTGTAGGCAATCCCGTCGAGATTTTCTTGCCGGAACTGTAATTGTTGTGGCATTGTAATATCCTGACTCCAGAAACCATTCATTGCCGGGATTTTTTCAATTGAGTAATTAAGCAATGAAACCTTAGTGTAAAGCCGGTAAGAGACTACTATAGCTTCACCTAAAACCACGTTTGATTTATCAATAGAAGTACGCAGAAAAACATTTTTAGCATCACCTGTATTTTGTTGTGTCCCACCTTGTTTACCGGATTGAGCCTGAGAGGAACCTTTAACCACAGTGATGCTAAGTGTATTGCTGATTAGTTTTCCTGAATTTCCGGTAATTTCCGCTCCGCCGATTTTAAAAGTCCCTTCCTTAACAGCCTGCAGTACATAAGTAAAAGAAAGTGTCTGAGAAAAATTACCATTCACAATTTGTACGCTGCTACTTTGATTAGGTCCCATTACCATACTGAAGTTGGCAAAATCAGGAGCACGAAATCCTTTTCCACTACCAGTAAAAGTGAATGTCACCTGAAACTGATCACCAACTGACACGGTAGTTTCAGAAGCAGTAGCACTGAATTTTTCATTCTGTGCATACGTTTTGAGGCCGCTTAGATTCAGGATTGTCAGGATAATCCCAATAATATAAGTACTTATTATTTCTGTTTTTTTCATTTTCATGAGATCAACTGACCAACTCCGGACTCAGTTGATTGTATTTTTCCTGTGAAGCTATACGATTAATCCATTGTATAATTACCACTTTTTATCAATTGAAATTCGCACTGCTTCCTTTTTAGTTAGTTTTTTCTGCGTATTCTTTTCGTCATTATTTAATGCCTGAAGTATCTTTTCGGCATCTTCCTTTGATATTTCATTTTTATTCCGCTGTGCGGATTTCTGCTCTTCTTTTCCCTGATCCTTATTTTCTGCCTGATCGCCTTCCTGCTTGTCTTTATTTTCTTGTTTGTCTTTGTTCTCGTCTTGTTTTTGTTTGTCCTTATTCTCCTGCTTGTCTTTATTGTCTTTATTGTCTTTATTGTCTTCGTTTTGTTGCTGTTGTTGCTGCTGCTGTTGTAACTTAGCCTGAGCGTAAGCAAGATTATATCTTGTATCGTTATCTTTTGGATTCAGCTTCAGAGAATTTTTAAACGCTTCGATACTTTCTGGATATTTATTTTCTTTTAAATAAGTATTGCCAAGATTATGAAACGCTTTTGACTTATTGACATCACTGATGTTTTTATTTTGAAGGAGTGATTGATACTGAGATGCGGCTTCATCCATCTTATCTTGTTTATAAAAGGAGTTCCCGAGATTATAATTCCCTTCTACGGAGCCTTTGTTTTTTTCAAGAGATTTTCTGTAGTTGATTTCTGCCTCATTAAATTTTTTCGATTCATATTTTTCATTTCCGTCCCGGATGAGTTTTCTTTCTGATTGTGCACTGGAAAGAAGGGGTAGACAAAATAATATAAAGCTGAGCAATATTCGGAATAGCTTATTAATAGAAATGCTTTTCATGAAATTATTGTCTTTACTTATGTTTAGTGTCCTATTCATTGATTTTTACAAGGTAAATATTTCTGTACTAACTTTGTTTTCCTTTTTCGCCAAAGAGATCAATTTTATCAAGACGCGGATTTCTTCGGTCGCTGATCAGGGAAGAAATAACGAGAAGCGAAAGGGCTGCAATCAGGAAATACTGAAAGCGGTCTTCATAGCCTGTAAATTGTTTCACAGCAAAGGTTTTCTTCTCCATACCCGCAATCTGCCCTAATATACGAGAGAGGCCATCATCATTATTTGTTGCTCTTATATACTGACCCTTACCGGCTTCCGCAATCTGTTCTAGCGTAATTTCATTTAACTTGGTAAGAACGGTATTGCCTTCATTGTCTTTTATAAAATCAATTTGTGCACCATTACGATAAACAGGAATTGGAGCTCCATCCGGTGATCCAAAGCCGATAGTGTGTATAATGATGCCTTCTTCATTTGCTTTCTTGGCTGCTTCTAGAGCATCATCTTCATGATTTTCTCCATCTGTAATAATAACAAGCGCTTTATGCTTATTATCCTGTCCCGCATAGGATTTAGCCGCCAGGTCAATAGCTGCTCCTATGGCAGTGCCCTGCGTAGGTATGATATCCGTGTCTATAGTCGAAAGAAATAATTTCGCGGCTGCATAATCAGAAGTAATGGGTAATTGAACATAGGCTTGTCCTGCGAAAATAATTATTCCAATACGATCATTTTCCAGTTGATCGATTAACCTGCTGATCGATTGCTTAGCCCGTTCGAGACGATTAGGTCTGATGTCTTCAGCTTTCATACTATTTGAAACGTCGAGTGCGATAATTAAATCGATTCCTTCACGCTTAACTTCTTCCAGTCGTGTGCCGATTTGTGGATTAGCCCACCCGATGACTAGCAATGAAAAGGCAAATAGGAACAGTATGAACCTGATTAGTGGCTTTGTGGTTGAGTGTGTATTTGTGAGTTTGCTAACGAGTCGTTTTTCACCAAAACGTTGAAGTGATTTTTTACGCCGGTAGTATGCCAGGATAAAAATCAACACCATGACCGGCAGAACCAGCAGGGTATACAAATGTTCAGGATGCACGAATCTGAGCATGGTCAGGGAATGGATTTTAATATTGTTTGACGCAGTAAAATGTCTAATGCAAGCAGGATGAGTGCAATCATGACCAATGGATAGAATTCTTCCGTTTTATTTCTGAATTCCGTGACATCGATTTTAGTTTTTTCCAGTTTATCTATGTCGGCATACACTTCTTTCAATTGAGCAGTACTGGTGGCTCTGAAATATTTTCCGCCGGTTTCTTCTGCGATTTGGCGTAGTACCGGTTCATCGATCTGAACAGGAACATTTTGGTACTGTATACCGAACGGTGTATTGAAAGGATAAGGAGCCATACCTCGTGTACCAACACCAATTGTATATACACGGATACCAAAGGTTTTTGCAATTTCTCCGGCAGTAACAGGAGCAATCGAGCCCATGTTATTGACACCATCAGTCAGTAAGATGATGACTTTACTCTTAGCCTTGCTGTTACGGATGCGATTGACGGCAGTTGCCAGACCTTCACCAATGGCTGTTCCATCTGCAAGCATCCCTGATTCGATTCCGGCGAATAGATTTTTTACAACAGCATGATCTGTTGTGAGCGGACATTGAGTAAAACTTTCTCCGCCGAATACAACCAAACCGATCCTGTCATTCGGGCGGGCATCAATAAAATTTTCAGCTACTTTTTTAGCGGCTTTTATTCTATTGGGTTTCAAATCTTCTGCAAGCATACTGGCAGAAATGTCAAGAGATATGATGATGTCAATTCCTTCGGTAGTGATATTCTGACCACTGGAGCTGGATTGCGGTCTTGCCAGAGCAACTACAATAGCCGCAACGGCAAGCATTCTGAGTACATAAGGAACTATTAAAAATCTCTGACGAATGGATGGGACATAACCATCAAGCAGCTGGAAGGAGGAATAACGAAGATAGCTTGGTTTCTTCTTCCATAGATATGCGGATATTCCTGTCATTACAGGAATTAGAATTAATAGCCACAAATAATGAGGTTCCGAAAATTGTATACCACGCATCATGCTTCGTTCTCCTTTCTGCTGATATCTGTTGGAATCACCGGTCTTGTGGCATGGATAAAATCATACGCATACCTGATCGTCTTCTCATTTTCATCAGCCATTGGAATTAATTTTGCGAACTTCACCAGATCAGCAGTATGGAGGATATAGGCCAGTCTTTCTGATAGGCCATCTGCCAATCTTTGTCTATTAATTCTTTCCAGAGTTTCATCTGAGGTTAGCTCAAGCGCATTGATGTCAAAACTTCGTTCAATATATTCTCTTAAAATATCTGATACAGCACTATGATAAGGTTTATAGAAACCTTGTTGCCAGAGTTTTTCCTGTTCTGTCTTTTTCAATGCTTCCAGAGCAATTTCATAAGCCGGTTTGTCCGGAATTTTTGGCAATAGGGGAGCTACTTTAACTTTTCTGTTTTTCCAGAGTCGAATAAAAAACCAGATGAGGAAAATGCCCAGAGCGACAAGCAAAACGATAAACAGAATTTCCTGCCATGTGAGTTCAACTTCAAGTGGAGCCTTGATGTCTTTTATTGCTTGTGTAGTATCGACCGGAACTGTTTTCACAGATATTAAAAAGGCTTCAGTAGAAAGTGTATCACTATAACCTGTTTCCGGATTCAGGCTGGTAAAATGAAATGGCTCGACAACATAGTAACCAGAATCGAAACTAGTCACCTGCAATGACTGGGTCATTGTGATATTACTTTTATCACCTGCTAAAATGGTGTCAATGGAGCCTCTTGATATTATTTCAAGCGCACCTAGGCTGTCAGGAAAAACCGGAAACTTTAAATTAATCCCGTTTGGGACATTTGCCTTGAGTATTATTTTAAACTGCTCTCCGATTCTGATTTGATTAGTATCAGCAGTTGCAGTGACAAGTATAGGTCCGGCAGGGAGTGCTGCTATTAATGGTGCGGCGTTCAGCCAAAAAAAGATCAGACACCAGCGGGTTGTATTGCTGAAGCAGTGAACTTTTAATTTATTTATTAAATTCAACTTAATCATACTTGTATTCAAATTCATTCTCAGTTAAAAAAAATATTCAGACCTGGATTATCCTTTTGTTCCTCTTTTTTTAAATAATGTCATCAAAGGTTGTACATAGGATTGATCTGTCCGGATGGAGCAATGGTCTACGCCACTTCGAGCGAAGGAATCCGATAGTTCTTTTTCCCATTTTATCCATTGTTTTTTATATGCTAATCGGAATTTTTCTGAATGTGTATCAACGAGGAGAGTTTTGCCTGTTTCCGCATCCTGCATTTGAATAAGACCAACATCAGGAATTTCTTTTTCGCGGTCATCGTAAATTCTCAAGGCTACGAGGTCATGTTTTTTATTCGCAAGTCTCATCGCTTCATCGTATGAATGATCCATGAAATCAGAGATCAGAAAGCAGATACTTTTTTTCTTAATAACATTTACAACGTATCGAAGGCCTTCCGCGATATTCGTTTTAGTATTTACAGGTTCAAAGTTGATCAGCTCACGAATAATTCTCAGGATATGTGATTTTCCCTTTTTCGGAGGGATGAATTTTTCAATCTTATCACTAAAAAAAATCAGTCCGATCTTGTCATTGTTCTGGATTGCAGAAAATGAAAGTACAGCACACAATTCTGTAAGGAGATCTTTTTTAAATTGGTTCTTTGTCCCAAAGTCGCCAGAGGCACTCACATCTACCAATAACATAACAGTCAGTTCCCGTTCTTCCTCAAAGATCTTTACAAACGGATGTCCAAATCGGGCTGTTACATTCCAGTCAATGGAACGGATATCGTCTCCCGGCATATATTCCCTCACCTCACTGAATGCCATTCCCCGACCCTTAAAGGCACTATGGTATTCTCCCGAAAATATATGCGAGGAAAGGCCACGAGTCTTTATTTCTATTTTTCTGACTTTCTGAAGTAATTCCGTTGTTTCCATTACTGAGCTTTATTCCTTTAACAAATTTGAAGGTATCTTTCGCAACAAAAACCAAACGGTTATATAATTGCTGCTATAACTATTTTTTTCAGAACTAAGGAACTTCTACAGAATTTAGGATCTCATTGATGATATGTTCGGTAGTTACATTTTCCGCTTCAGCTTCATAGGTTAATCCTATACGATGCCTTAATACATCGTGACAAATTGCACGAACATCTTCAGGAATGACATATCCACGACGTTTGATAAAAGCATAAGCTTTAGAA
>CAYHFJ010000017.1:0-6428 GCA_964355885.1 uncultured Flavobacteriales bacterium | reverse complement strand
TGAGGCATTCTTGACGCAAATACTATATCAACAATATATTTTTCAATTTTCTCATCCATGTAAACTTCACGCACCATGGATCTTGCCTTCAGAATTTGTTGTGGAGTAATAACAGCTGATACTGTTGGATAATCCATACCAATGTTCTGGCGAATGATTGCCTTTTCTTCATCCTTAGTAGGGTAGCCGATAACAACTTTCAGCATAAACCGGTCAACCTGGGCTTCCGGGAGCGGATAAGTTCCTTCCTGCTCGATGGGATTTTGAGTTGCCAGTACAAGAAAAGGTTCTTCGAGCGGGAAAGTAGAATCTCCAATTGTCACTTGTCTTTCCTGCATAGCTTCGAGCAGAGCACTTTGAACTTTAGCCGGTGCACGGTTAATTTCATCGGCAAGAATGAAGTTTGCAAATATCGGTCCTTTTCTGACTCTGAATTCTTCCTGTTTCTGAGAGTAGATCATCGTACCTATCAGATCGGCAGGAAGAAGATCTGGAGTAAATTGGATCCGGTTAAACTTTGCCTGTATTGTAGATGCAAGTGATTTTATTGCTAAGGTTTTAGCCAATCCCGGAACACCTTCAAGTAAAATATGACCATTTCCAAGCAGACCGATTAAAAGGCGCTCAGTCATATATTTTTGTCCGATGATCACTTTGCTCAACTCCATCATGAGCATGTCTACGAAAGCAGACTCTTGTTGAATTTTTTCGTTTATTTCTTTAATATCCATAATATGATGTTTATACTCTTTAGTTCAGATTAATCGTATTGATTTTCAGTAATTTATTGATTATTGCGCCAAAAGAATGCTTTCAATTTTCAAATTTACAATTTTATATCGACTACAATTTTATAGATTTATCCATGAAAGTAAAATGAATGTTGAGGTTAAAAATAGTTAACAGAATTGATAGATTATTCAAGAGGAAGATATCTTTTTTCAGTAGCCAATTTATTAAGGATAAGAAGTAAAACAGAAATAGCGATACCCGGAAATATAACGAGCCACCAGGCACTAAATTGTTCTCTTCCGGCTGCCAATAATGATCCCCAACTGATGGTATTGGGAGCTAATCCTATTCCAAGAAATGATAATCCCGCTTCAGCGAGGATAGCACCTGCGATACCAAAAATAATTCCGACCCTCAACAGAACAAAAGCATTTGGAAGAAGGTGGTAAAAAATTTTTCTCATTGGACTGAATCCCATCGAACTTGTTGCCTCTGCAAATCCTGAATGACGAAGTCTGATGAATTCTGCCCTGACCATTCTGGCAATGCCTGTCCAGGAAGTAAATCCAAGTATCATAATCAAGGCGAAGACGGATGGTCTTGAAATGGCTGCAAGCGTGATGATCAGAATAAGCCGTGGAACGGATAGAAAAAGTTCTATGAATCGTGAAATGAGTGTGTCCAACGGAAGTGATACACTTTTTTCTGCTTTCCTCCCTGACCTTTTTCTTTTCTTCAACGTGAAGGGCAAAAGAAGAATAAAGAGAAAGAGAATTATTTTCAGGAAAATAAAATAGGAGGGGATATTTATATCAGGTGTGATGCCGACGGATCTTTCGGGAAAGATAAAAATGTAGTACCAGGAAGGAACAATTAATGCGGCTGACAAGATTAAATTTTTAATGCTAACTCTAATACCATTATCCCCATAGAATCCGGCAAGGGCACCCAAAGTTATTCCGAGGAATGTAGCGATCAACATGGTTAAAAATCCAATAGACAAGGACAACCTAGTCGAATGGATCAATCCGGAAAGTACATCAGCACCAGTTTTTGTTGTGCCAAGCCAGTGCCTGTATCTAAGTGGAAGCGGTGTACGCTCCGCATTTTCAGAGTTCCGCTGACTCCATTGTTTTTCAAATGGCGAAATGAAATTATAATTACTCAAATCACTGGCAACCGGATCATATGGTATCGGAGCAAAGATGAGGAAGTCAGCCGAAATTACTTTCCAATCGACAGCTGTTCGGCGGATTGGTCGCTCATATCCGTCCTGATGAAGAATGATATATGGGCTACGTTGAAATGCAGGAAATGTCAAGTGCCCGTTTTGCGCCATAAGCAATGGTTCATTATTGGCCAGGAACGGAGCAAACAAAGCGACAAAAACATAAAGAAGAAAAATAATTTTTACCCATAGGGCTTGCTCTTTCAGGCGAAAGATCCCCGTAATTACCTGCCAAACAGCTTTGATATTTTTCATAATGCTGTTTTTCTCGCAAAGGAAATTCTCGGATCTGCAAGAGCATAAAGGATATCGCTTAGCAGAAATCCTCCCATTGTTATAAGGCCGGTAAGAAAGAAGACCGCTATAATTACAGGATAATCTTTCGCATCGATGCTCTGATAAATCGCTGATCCCATACCGGGAATGCTGAATATCGTTTCCAGAATCACCGAGCCTCCGATTGCAGCCGGGAAAGCAGATGAGAAAACTGTAATGACTGGAATAAGAGTATTTCTGAATGCATGCTTGTTTATCACGGTTTTTTCTGTCAGACCTTTTGCCCTGGCCGTACGGATGTAATCCTGACTTAGAACATCTGAAATTGTTACACGAAATATTCTGCTAAGAAAGGCGAGTGATCCATAAGTATAACAAATAGTAGGTAAAACCAAATAAGGAAGTGACATGCGGATCTTCTGAATCATGGATAGTCCTTCCGGATAACCTCCTACAGGTTTTACTCCGGAAGCTGGAAGAATATATATCACGTCAGGATTAGAAAACAACATCAAAAGCAAAGTTGCCGACCAGAATACAGGGAGTGAAAATAAGACGACAAGAATAGTAGAACTAAATTTTGTCAACCATGAATCCGGTTTGCGTGCTGAATACAATCCAATAGGTAAGCTGATAAAATAAGCAAGTATCACTGAAAATAATGCAAAGTAGAGAGACCACCCAATACGATCCGAGATAAGGCTTGAAACTTTTTGACCGGTAGAATAGGAACTGCCAAAATCACCACGGACTATTCCTCTGGAATAATTGCCGTCACCGAACAACCAGCGATGAAATTGATTTTGTGAATGAAAACAGAGGGTGGGAATATAGGTTCTCCAGGTGTCAGGTTTTTTAGTTTTATTATTTTGGGTATCTGCCAGAGAACCAACACTCAGATAGAAGAGAGGAAGATCGAGTCCGAGACGGTGAGTCCAGAAGGCGTGCTGATCAGTCCAACCTCCCGCATCCTGATAAAATTGCAGATCGGAGCCCATGATCATTCTGTCAACAGGATTGCCCGGAGCCATCCTGAGAAAAATAAAAGAGAGCAACACCAGAATTCCGAGTGTTGGGATAAATAAAAGTAGCCGCTTGAGCAGATAACTGCGCATAGAGTCAAAAATACATGACCCTGTTCAATAAACTACATACCACTCGTATGATTTATTCATCGTTTGTTGACAATAAGTTAAAGGTATTAAGCAACATTCCGGGACGGTCTGCAAAGAGTGATATGTTTCCAAACCTTTTGTGCACCAGATTCCTTCGCATGCTGCAAAATAAAAAGACATAGGGTTGATCGGTATATATCATTTCCTGAAATCGCATAATCATCCGACTCCTGCGTTCCTGACTGAGCTCTGA
Source organism: uncultured Flavobacteriales bacterium (assembly GCA_964355885.1). Lineage (GTDB taxonomy): Bacteria > Bacteroidota > Bacteroidia > AKYH767-A > 2013-40CM-41-45 > QQVM01. The sequence goes on along the minus strand of CAYHFJ010000017.1, from coordinate 2,824 downwards.
TTTAATTGAGTCGATCAGTGCATCGCTTTCGTCATTCCCGAAACCTGAATAATTTGAACCATTGTTAATCCATGAATTGGTATGCCAGAGTTGTGTGAAATCTTCAGGGAAGGGAGTGCCGCCCCAACTGCCAAGCAGAAGATCAAAATCATGTTGTCTTGCTGATTCAAGATACACACGGAGATCAACCGGATTCAGTTCGATCTCAATTCCTGCCTTAGCGTAGGATTCAGCGATAAGCGATGCCATATCCTTCCAGTCGGTGCTGGTATTTAAGTAAGCTAACTGTGCCTTTAAAGGAATTTTTTTACCATCAATTGTTTTGTCAAGTATACCATCCGCATCCGAGTCTGTCCAACCTGCATTCTGAAGAAGCCGACGGGCAAGAACGATATCGCTTTCAATGGCTTTTAATTCAGAATTAAACTCAGGTTTTAATGGAGAAACATTTGTGATCATTCGCTTGCTAAACGAACTATACTCTTTGTAAACCAACTTTGACAGATTCTCAACCGGTGTGAGGTGTGCCAATGCCCGCCTGACATTTTTGTCAGTGAATAATTTATTCCTGTGAACTCCATCGGGTTTCTCGTTGAAGGCGAGATAAGTATAATTATATGTCAGGGAGAGAACATGATGGTAATTTTCATCAACTTTAGGGTTATTTGCTAAGGAAAGAAATGAACTCATCGAAAGATTTGTCGAGACATCAATCGCCTGAGCTTTAAATTCAAGTTGTACAGAATTTTCATCCTTGTTAACTTTGAATATCATTTTTTCAGGAAAAGCTGCAAGACGTGGATCAGAAATGTTTGCTGTCCAGTGGTTTTTCTTTTTTAACAATGTAACCGACTGGCCTGGTTCCCAGTGGAGTACCTTGTATTGACCCAAGCCATTTAGAAATTCAGGATCACGCCCATATTTATCGTCGTTGAAATTTTGTGCCCAGTCAAGAAGTTTTTTTTCTTTTTCCGCTTGGAATAAAGTGTCATCCATTTCTTCAAAAGAATAATTTTTCATGACATTGTATGGATCGTGGAAGGAACTTTGCATAATGCAAAAACCGGTGATGAATGAGATGTTTTGGATATTTGGTTCTTTCATCACCATCGTAAAGGTCAGTGAATCTGAACTATTGATTAGTATCGTTTTTAAATTCTTCCAATAGGCTCTGACTGAGGGATTATTAGTCAGGGGGCATTTATGAGCTTTTGCGGTAAAGATTACATCCTTTACGGATAATGATTCTCCATTGTCCCAGCGAGGTTCTTTTCGTAATGTATAAGTATATAGAAGTCCATCTTGCGAGACCAGTGGTAATGCAGTAACGAGTCCGGCCGCGAAAGTTTGTTTTTCAAAATCTGTAATGAGAAGAAATGCCTGGGTGTGTAACAAGATATCCGCACGAGGGCTTGAGCCTCCATTGCTTGGGTGAAGATTATCCGGTTCGCTCGTCAGATGATAAATTATTGTATTTTCCTTTGACCATTCCGGGTTGATAGCAGGAGAGTCCTTCAAATGAATTATCGGTGTAAGATTAAGTGAATCCGGAATGTCGCTTTTTTCGGGTGGGTTGCATGCATGAAATATAGAGCAAAACAGGACAAATCCGAACAACTTTTTTGTCATAAGATTAAATTTGGCGCGACAAATGTATTAAATTTATATGTGGCATCCTTGAATGATGTGGTAATGTGCCCGAACAGATATGAATGTCCAGTGCTTATTACGGCATTAAAATATTTTCAGAGTAAATTCGTTTGAATAGTTACGAGCAACAAAGTTTTCTGAACAATCTAAAATTAATGACATGTGGAAACTAAGTATTATTGGTGTGTTATTTTTAGCCAGCCAGTTGGATGTTGAGGCGCAAACAATTCCTTCCTTCAGAGGTGTGACAGGTGAGAATAAAAGCATTACCATTCCTTCCTGCTCAACAGGAAAATATGCTTTGCTCTGTTTTGCATCATCGAAGCAGGCGCAAGCCGATTTGGAAACCTGGATGGACCCGGTTTATAACCGATATATTGCCAAGACCGGAATTATGGATGATATGTTTGATGTGGATGTTTTCTTTGTTCCGGTTTTTGGTGGGGCGGAGGGTACAATGCAGTCGACTATAAAACGAAAGTTTATTGAAACAGCACAAGCTGATCTTTGGCCGCATTTGGTATTTGCAGACAAAGGATTGAAGGAAGTTCTCACACCATTAAAAATGACGAATGAGGCAATACCTTATTTTTTCTTTCTTGATAAGGGCGGTAACATTGTTTACAGAACTTCCGGCGCTTTTACCGAGGAGAAGTTTGATGCGATGGATGATTTGGTGGAATAGCAACAATCTCGTTTAACATAATAAAAACTATATAGGTGAACATCTTTGGCCCGAACATGAAGTGAACGGGATTATGAGAGATAATCGGTCTTTGTCATTTTATTACCCGCTAATTTTTTCAATCTTTGTTAACTATTGATAAAATTCGAAATGCAAACCAAGAACGCCATATTTATAAGTATTAAAAGTTATCTGAAACCGTTTTTTGGTACGAGTGCTGCCGGACTTTATATATTGTTATTTGCAGCTGCAATTGCGGTTGGCACTTTCATCGAAAATGATTATGGCACAAGTTCGGCGCAAAAGATTGTATACAAGTCCTGGTGGTTTACACTCTTACTTGTTTTATTCAGCACCACATTGATCGTAAATATTATCCGATTCAGAATGGTACAGCAAAAAAAGTGGGCTTTATTTACTTTTCACGCTTCAATTATTATTATTTTGTTGGGAGCAGGTGTTACAAGATATTTTGGTTCCGAAGGGGTA
>CAYHFJ010000016.1:0-35748 GCA_964355885.1 uncultured Flavobacteriales bacterium | reverse complement strand
TCGGTGCTGAAGAGATTTTATTTTTCCAGGAGCTGGTGCGACGGATTCCAATTCCGGATAATGTATTGGAATATGCGGTGAAACTTGCCGCCAAAACCCGGCCAGGAACTCCCGCGGCTTCTCCTGAGGCCAATTCCTTCCTCTCCTGGGGAGCAGGTCCGCGTGCATCCCAATATCTTGTCATCGGAGCAAAATGCCATGCTGCATTGAAAGGGAAATTCTCTCCTGATATTGAAGATGTCAGAGCAGTTGCACTTCCAATACTTCGTCACCGTATTGTTCGGAATTACAAGGCGGAAGCGGAAGGTATGACTGTTGAGAAAATCATTGAGGCATTTATGAAGTAATATATTTCAGGAGTCAGGGCTTTCATCCGCCAGTTCCAGATTTTGTATCGCTACAATTGCCCGAATGGATCCAAAGAGAACGACCACATCATTTTTCTTTAGCTCTTCTACAATACCGGTTTGCTTACTCTTGAGCATTCGTACCTGCGAACCGACCTGAATTTCTTTCTTTAATTTTTCGACAAGAGCTTGTTTCTTTTTTTCAAGTTTGTCTGGTGCATTTTCCGCCGCTTTTCGTTTTACTTCTGCGGTAAGACTTCCAATAAATTTTTTAATTACTGCTTTACGATCCTTATTCTTTTCCCATTCTTCCAGAAGTGAATTCATTTTTCGTCCAAGCTGAGCCAGTTTCTGGAGTTCTTCCCGATTTAGTCGATCCTTCTCCATTTTCGCTTCCAGCTTTTTAGCCAGTTCATTATAATGAATTTCAGCCGCACCCATTTTTGCTTCCTGAAACTTCAATGATTTATTCTGTTCCTCCTGCTTGTTTTTTTGGAGATGCAGTCCGGCAAGAAGAGAGTTTAATTTTAGTTTATCCTTCTGAACTTTTTGCTTCGCCTTCTCAAGAACATGCTGAGGTAAACCTATTCGTTCCGCAACTTCAAAAGTATAGGAGCTTCCGGGTTGTCCCGGGATAAGCTGATACTTCGGTGTAAGTGTTTCCGGATCGAATAGCATGGATGCGTTTTGCACTCCCGGTAAGTTCTCTGCAATGAGTTTGATATTAGTATAATGTGTTGTAAAAACACCAAACGCTTTTCGTTTATTTAACTCTTCCAGAACAGCTTCCGCTATAGCTCCTCCTAATTCCGGGTCGGTTCCCGTTCCGAATTCATCGATTAGAATAAGTGAACGGTTATTCGCGGCACTGAGAAAAAGATTCATTCGGATGAGTCTGGAACTATAAGTGCTTAACGCATTTTCAATAGACTGACTGTCGCCGATATCTGCAAGAAAATGATTAAAAAAGCACATCGTGGAATTCTCTTTTGCAGGAACAAGCAATCCGCTTTGCAGCATCAATTGTAATAGTCCTACTGTCTTTAGCGTAATTGATTTACCTCCCGCATTCGGTCCGCTAATGATCAGTATTCGATTCTCCTGATTCAAGGTGATCGTAAGAGGTACGACTGATTTATTTATTTTTTTGTTTTTGAGGTAGAGTAGAGGATGCACCGCGTCAAATAATTCTACCTTTGAATTTTTGTCAAGCTTAGGTAAATGGGCATTCAACTCAAGAGCATATAATGCTTTCGCACGAATGAAATCAATTTGTGTTAATAGTATATGATACGAATTAATCAACGAAGAATGAGACCGCATTTTTTCTGTCAACTCTCGTAACAGGCGCATGATCTCACTTCGTTCATCCTGCTCCAGTTCTGAAACGGCATTGTTCAGCTCAACAAGCTCTTCGGGTTCAATAAATGTTGTTTTTCCACTCTCGCTCTTTCCATGAATAAGTCCTTTTACATTTCTCTTGTATTCTGATGGAATAGCCAGCACACGACGATTGTTGTAAAAATTCTCTTCGTTCTCTCTTAACCATCCCTTTTTGTTCAACTCATTAATAAAAGAACGAAAACGTTTATCGGCCTCTCTTCGTTTTGAGTTTAACTGATTGCGAATATCCTGAAGCTCTGTTGAAGCACTGTTCTTAACGATTGCATGTGCATCAATAATACCATCAATTTCAGTGATGATTTCCTGCGTTTCATAGACGCTGGAAATAATTTCTATAAGTGAAGGAAAAAACTGTTTTCTGTCATTCAAAAATTTTATTATTGAATTAGAAGTGGAGGATGCGGATCGGATACGACTAAACTGCATTTCAGAAAGTACCGATCCCGGCTTACTGAGTAACTGACAATCAACTTCGAAGTCTTCAAAGGAGGAATCAGGAAAATGACCCTTGTGAGCGAGAGTAATCCTGTATTCCTCAGTTTGTTTAAGTCGAAGACTCAATTCATCGCGACTTATAATGGGTTCCATTTTCATTGACAGCCTTTTTGCCGAAACGGAACGGCAATGCAAGGATACCTGTTCACACACCTTGTCGAATTCGAATAGCTTTAGTATGTCTTCTCCATGGATCTTCATCCTTGCAAAGATTTGATTTTAAACTGACTTGACAAAGAGATATAGCGTGACATTAACCCATATTATTCAGGTTTTTAGTTTCCCGGAGAAAATTTGGGACAAGCAATACTTAAGTTCCTTTTGTTTCAGAAGGGCTAACAGATTGAGTTGATAATACTTCTTTTTTTCGTTCATTGCAGAAGAAATATTCAAATGCAAAAGGAGAAGACAGTCGTAGTGATAGGTGGAGGTGCTGCAGGCTTTTTTTCTGCAATCACCTGTGCAAATGCGAATCCGAATTTGAATGTCATCCTGCTCGAAAAATCAGGAAAGCTTTTGTCTAAAGTGAGGGTGAGCGGAGGTGGCCGATGTAATGTGACTCACGCCTGCTTTGATCCGGTTGAGTTAGTGAAATTCTATCCGAGAGGTAGCCGCGAATTGCTTGGGCCATTTCATCAATTCTCTCCAAAGGAAACGGTTGAATGGTTTCTCTCAAAGGGAATTTCACTTAAAACTGAAGAAGATGGTCGCATGTTCCCGGCCTCTGATCAATCAGCTACAATTATTAATTGCTTGTTGCATGAATCCGATATTGCAGGTGTAAGAATATGGTTAAACGCCGGAGTACAAACATTAGCTAGAAAAGGCAGCAATCAATTTGAGTTGCTACTGCAAGATGAACGAAAACTTTTAGCGGATGCTGTTATTATTGCCACTGGAGGGTTTCCTACATTGAAAGGATTCGACTGGCTTTCCGGAACCGGCCATAAAATAATTGAGCCCGTTCCTTCCTTATTTACTTTTAACCTGCCCGACAATCCCATCACTCAACTTATGGGAATCTCGGTTGAATCAGCAAGAGTAAAAATTGCCGGCACAAAATTTAATACAGAAGGACCGCTTCTCATCACGCATTGGGGGATGAGTGGTCCCGCGATTTTAAAACTAAGTTCTTTAGCTGCCAGAAAACTGGCAGAAAGCAGATACGAGTTTTCAATTTTTATAAATTGGTTGAAAGAGTATAATGAAGAAGAAATGCGGCTGCGTTTACAACAATTAAGAACCGACATCCCAAGAAAAAAAATAAGCACATCAAATCCATTTCAACTTCCAAAAAGATTATGGGAGCATCTGGTACTAAAAGTAATCAGGGATACCGAACAAGAGTGGGCTCAGTTGACAAATGATTCGATACGCAAGTTATGTTCGGTATTAATTGCCGATGAGTATTTTGTAAGAGGTAAAACGACATTCAAAGAAGAGTTTGTAACCTGCGGAGGAATTTCTCTCAAAGAAGTTGATTTCAAAACCATGGAAAGTAAATTAATTCCCGGACTTTATTTTGCCGGTGAAGTTTTGGATATTGATGCTGTTACAGGTGGATTTAATTTTCAGGCTGCTTGGACGACGGGGTATATTGCAGGGAAGTCATGTGCGAAATCATTGGAGGTTTAAGGATCAGATTTGATTTTCCCTTGATTAATAACTTTAGTCATAAGTGCTAAAATGAGGTGATTTCCTGAAATAGGACTTGTAACTTCAATGAAAATTACTATATTTACTTTGCTGTTGAATTTTCATTGAATCTTTTTGATGAATTTTTCGATATAATCTTCAAGGATTCTTCAGCAATTTTATTAAAGATTCGCCATGCTTTCATTTAATTATAATGATCGCATTAAAAAGCGACCAATGAAAGATATCAATTTTATACAAAACAACTTGAAATAAACCAGTATCATGAAAACACTACTCAAACTCCTGTTAATTTTATTTTACTTCTCTTATGTAAGCATGTACGCTCAAGCTCCTGAGGCTATCCCTTATCAGGCTGTGGCCAGAGACAATACAGGGAACCTGATTATTAACCAGGCAATCTCGCTCCGGTTCAGCATTCATGACGCTTCCGCCGGTGGTACAGTGGTATATAGTGAAACGCAAAGTACGAGCACCAATGCTTTAGGATTGTTTTCTGTAAATGTTGGACAGGGAGCAGCATCTTTGGGCGCATTTTCTTCCATTGATTGGGGTACTAATACAAAATTCATGCAAGTGGAATTTGATGCGACAGGTGGAAGCGCATATCTGGACATGGGTACCCAACAAATGTTGAGTGTTCCTTTTGCATTGTATGCTGCAAATTCCGGAAACGCATTCGGAGCAGTGAATTATTCTGGCACCTGGGATGCGTCAAGTAATTCGCCTGCCCTCTCTGGTAGTATAGGTAACAAGGGAACATATTATGTCGTCTCTATTGCCGGTAACCATTCACTGGGAGGAATTACGGATTGGGAAGTTGGAGACTGGGCTATTTACAATGGTACGATATGGCAGAAGGTAGATAATTCGCAAGCGCCGGTTGATGCAGCTCAAGTCTCTTTTACACCCACTCCTGCTATTATTTCTACTAACGTTCAGGATGCTATTGTCGAAGTGGATACTAAGTTTGCTGATGTTATTGATTCATATATACACCAGGACGATGATGGACTTACTATTTATCAGGCTTCTCCTGGAATAAAGCGTTTAGGTATTAGAGATACAGTGCCGGAAGCTCCCTTGGGAATAAAAGCGGAACCGGGCGGTGATGACAAAATGATTTCCTTCATCAGCAACGATGGTTTTAATAAGTGGAATATAAACCTGAATCCTTCTCCTGCTGATTTACCCGGATTTAGTATTGATAACACGATTACTACCGGTAATTTAAGCAGGCTTTTTATTCAGGAAGGATCAGGCGATATGGGTATCGGAACTATTGAACCCACAGAAAAACTGCATCTGGAAAAGTCTACGGCTTCAGGTATAACAGGCATTAAAATATTGAACACAGCATCTTCTTCTAATCAAGGTTGGAAGCTCGGACATCTTCAGGATGGATTGCCTGAACGTGATGGTGCTTTCTCTTTCATGGAAGAACCTGTCGTGCTTCCGGGTGCTGCTTCTGAACGGATGATCATTCGAAAAGGTGGGAATGTTGGTATCAATGAAACGGTACCGGATGTCAAACTGCATGTAAGCCGTCCTGCTGCCGATCCCTTTTCATCTATTGATCTTATTGAAGGAACCGGGATCGTAGTACTTGGTCCCATTAACGAAAAAAATATTGTGTTTGATAATCGTGGTATCCAGGCACGTGAAGGATTTGTACCCGGAATTCCGGTTTGTAATTTTGCTACTCTCAACTTGCAAAGACTTGGTGGAGATATTTTAATGCACGGTGATAATTCTATTGCCGGTTCCAAAGGTATTATAACGACAGATGCAAAACTTGGTTTGGGTACCATCAATCCTGTAGAAAGAATTGACATTGATGGAGCAATTAAAATCGGAACCACGACTAATACTAACGATGGTACTATACGCTGGACAGGTACTGATTTCGAAGGAAGAAAATCCGGCTCATGGGTATCATTGACCGGTTCAGTTTTTACCGACGGATTTGTATCTGCCGGCACAAGCATGATTACTTACAACCCCGCGAATGCCAAAGTTGGCATAGGAGTGGTTCAACCAACCTCGGCTCCTCATGTTCAAGAGTATTCACCGGTAACGGGAGAAAGTACTGCCGGAATTATTTCGAACAATGGTTCTACAAGCAGCACATCACAAACCGATAATCGTGTAGGTCTCGGTGTTTCCTGCAGCGGAATATGGGGTGGCTCCTCACTCTCAAAAAACATAGGACTTTATGTGTCCGAAGTCAGCGGACAAACTGCTCATGAATCAAATATCGCGGCCGTTTTGAACGGAAATGTAGTGGTGGGTGATGTGACTTCATCAAGCATCGTAGGAAGCAATGGTAAAAATGTACTGGCAATTCAAAATGGCGATGTGCCGACCAGTGCTGTGGGAGGTGGGATAACTACAAATTCAGGTATCCAAATTTTTTCTGAAACTAATTCGCTCGGTGTTTCCGTATTTAATGTGATGACCGGGGATGGTGAGGTGATTAAACTGTATCGATCTGCAGCCATAACTGCTCCTGATAACTCAACAGTTGGTTCAACGTATGGACCAAGTGAACAGGATATCATCACGAATATGCGCGAACGTATAAATCAATTGGAGGCTATATTAAAGAATTCCGGTTTGCTTCCTAATACACCATAATTATATGAAAAAATATTTCTGCTACATAATTACTACATCGCTGTTGGTCCTTATCGGATCACCTTCAATACTCAGAGCCCAGACTGTCAGCCGGAAGGTATTTCCCTCGAGTGGTGGTCTCGCTTCCGCTTCAAATGGCTCCCTGACTTGGACTCTCGGCGAAACATTTCAACAGACTCTTATATCCGGAAACCGTATTCTTACGCAGGGTTTTCAGCAGCCGGAAGCGGACGTTGTTAGCATCGATCTATCTTTGTTCATTCAGGGTTTTTATCAGGGGAGTGGGGTGATGGCAGCTTCAGTTAACGCGCTAGCTTATCCAACTTTGTCAGATACTATTGTTGTTGAGCTGGCTTCCGCGGAAACTCCGAATACTATTCTTTTCAGTCAGACAACAACACTAAGTACTACAGGTCTGGCTTCCGTTACTTTTCCGGGAATCGTGCAAGGTCATCCGTATTACATTGTGATCCGACATCGCAATTCGATCGAGACCTGGAGTGCCGTACCCTTGAGTCTTGCCTTGCCAAAAGCGGAATATAATTTCAGTATATCCGCTTCCAGTGCTTTCGGAGCCAATCTGGCTGACCTCGGCGACGGACACTTCGCACTTTGGAGTGGCGATGTGAACCAGGATGACGCTGTTGATTCACTCGATCATGTTATGATGGAAAGCGCCGTTCATTCTTTTCTCAATGGATATTATTCCGAAGACCTAAATGCTGATGGTCTTATGGAAGCTGCGGATTTCAGCCTGATGGAAAATAATTTTTTATTGCCGGTGGTGAGAGTGAGGCCATGATCTTCTGGTTTTATGAATCAAAAAAAAATTAGCAATACACGGATAAGTGATAATTGAAGTAATTACTGTTTGATAAATAGTGATTAGTAATTCTGCTTAATTAACCCATCGTATGCAATAGGTTTTTTTCTATTATTTCAGACATTCCCTAAAGGAAATATTTTTTGTCGCGGTCAGCTAAAAATGCTGTCAATTCAATTTCAACACTTACTTTTGACATCTTTCTTAAATTTAAGTGATAATGAAGTATTGCAGATTCCTCTTTGCCTTGATTTTTTTGTTTGTTGTTTCCTCTCAATTCCTCTCCGCCCAATTTTCTCTTAGCGGAATTGTTACCGAAGGCAAGGGCGAAACAATCTTGCTCGAAGGTGTTGAAATTTATATTCCTGAGCTCTGTCGTCTCGATGTTTCTAAAGATGGCGGAACATATATCATTAAGGGAATTGGTGCCGGTGTTTATCATGTTCAGTATAGTAAATCGGGTTACAAAACTATTGTCCGCACTATTCTTGTAAAGGATACCGCTACTGTGGTGCATGTTAACCTCGAACTTACAGGTGCTCCCTCCCTTGAGGTTTTAACCGGCTCCACCTTGTATTCCGAATTTCCATATCCTGTTGTTCCGTATTCATCCGCAAATTATATTCAGCATGGTTCCTTAAACCTTACCGATGCTTTGTCTGCTAAGCCCGGACTGGATATTATCTCAGAAGGAAACGCGTTTTCTAAACCTGTCATTCGGGGCATGTCGCGCAACAAAGTTCAAATACATCAGTTCGGTACAAGAATAGAAAATCAAAGTTGGTATGATCGTAGTTCATCAGGAATTAATGATGTTGGTATTTCAAATGTCATTGTTATCAAAGGTCCTGCTTCATTATTGTATGGTGCGGATGCTTCCGGTGGGGTGATTGTGCTCTCAGAGGAAAAACCTCCCGTTGCCGGAACGATTGAAGGAAATGTAAATGCCGCTTTTCATTCCAACACACTGGGTTACGTTTCCGGTGCCGGTTTGAAAGGAATGTCGGAGTCAGGGATTATGTATGGTCTACAGGTCGGAACGCAGTCACATACGAGTTATGTTCAAGGAGCAGGAGAGGAGTTGCGTAAAAATACGGAGGATCTTGCTTTCGCTGTGAACAGTAAATTCAAAGATCAGAAGGCCAAAGTTTATGTTGGCCTCTCTAAGCCATGGGGAGTATCTAAACTTACTTATTCATACATGCATCATCAGGCCGGTATCATTGGTTTTGAGGATTCTGTTTACGATGATCCATTGCATTTTAATGAACAGCAACGTGAGCGCGACATAAGTTATCCTTTCATAGATATTTCATCAGGTCTTATTTCGTCGCAGAATACTTTTATTGCCGGAAACTCGCACATTAATTTGAATCTCGCTTATCAAACCAACAGCAATGAAGAAATTGAAGTTATAGATGAACAGGAGTCTATGTTAATTAGTATGGACTTAAATTCTATCACTTATGACCTAAAGTTCAGTACTGATCCGTTAAAGAAGTTTGGATACACCATTGGTTCGCAAGGGATATTTCAGTCTCATAATAATGGAGGAAGTAGCAGCCTTGTTCCTGATGCAAGGATGAGTAGTATAGGGGCTTTTGCGTTACTGCGATATGACTTCAGAAAATGGAATTTTCTGGCTGGCGCACGATTTGACAATCGGAAAGTGGAAATTTCAAGGTATAAGAGCGCTTCGGATAGTATTGATTTTCGTACGCCGGAATTCAAGCGGGAATACCAACCGCTGAGTGGTTCTGCCGGATTGGTTTTTCATGCAACAAAAGAATTGTCCATCAAACTAAACGGCTCAACAGCTTATTCTGCACCCAATCACTATCAGCTCTATGCCTACCATTTTTCTCCCGACAGCTCCCGTTTTGAGTTAGGGAATGACTCTTTGCGTATCGAACAGAATGCCGGTCTGGATCTTGGCCTCACATGGCAGGGAAAATCAATTACTCTTGATGCAGGTGTTTTTTACAATCAACTGTATGATCATATCTACCTCGCTAACACTGGAGGCTTTCGCAAAGTGAACACTTTAACTTCAGACACCCTTCTACCGGTTTATTATTATTCTCAAAGTGCCGGTAAGCTTTCAGGCGCGGAGTTTTCATTGGCTATTCATCCTTTAACGATCAAATGGCTCAATATAAATATTGACTATGTTTTTCAAAGGGGTACACTTGATGCGGGTAGTGGTTTAGCTTTTATGCCCTCCGACAAAGCAATCTTCAGTCTGCAAATTCAATCCGCGAAGATGAATTACCTGAACAATCCTTATCTCAGAATTGTGTTTAGCAACTATTTTAAACAGGATAAGATTGCTGAATACGAGACAGAAAGTCCGGCATATACTTTATTGGATTTACATGCCGGCGCAAGGATAAAATGGAGTCATCGCTTTTTGGATCTCTCAATTTCAGTTAATAATATTTTTAATGAAAGTTATTCAAATCATCTCTCATTGCTCCGTTATTCAGGTTACAAGGAAATGGGCAGGGATGTTGTCATTCGGCTTAGTATGCCCTTTGGAATAATGAAAAAGAAGTGAGATTTTCCATCAAAGCCTCCTCAGGACTAAATTTAGTGAGAAAGTTTATGCTTTTTTAGATTTTCTTAACAAGATAGCCTGTATCTTTGTTGTATATTGTTTGCAACTCAAATTCACATCAGAATGATTCAATTTAGTCTCAGTAAGCTGCGTGTCGCATTTCTTTTAATACTAATTACACTTTTTGGCAAATCCGCGACTTTTGCCCAGTTTGCCCAGCCCAGTAAGGTGGATCATGCGCTGGAGATTATCAAATACTATTATGTCGATACTGTAAATGAGAAAAAACTCATGGAGGATGCTTTGAAAGCCATGATTAAGGAGTTGGATCCTCATTCCGTTTATATTCCTCTCGAAGAATTACGTGAAATGAATGAACCTCTGGTCGGAAAATTCGATGGGATCGGTATTCAGTTTAATATACATGAAGATACTATCATGGTCACTCAGACTATTGTTGGCGGACCTTCTGAAAAGCTTGGACTAAGAGCCGGAGACAGGATAGTAAAGATTGACACACAAAATGTAGCCGGCATTAAAATCACGAATAACGATGTGTTAAAAAAGTTGCGTGGAGATAAAGGCACAAAAGTTACGGTGGGGATTTTCAGACGCGGAGTTGATAATATCATCGACTATACAATCACCAGAGATCAGATCCCTTTATTCAGTGTCGACGCTTCCTATATGGTAACTCCTGAAATCGGATATGTTAAAATATCGCGTTTTGCGGACGCGACTGTTGAGGAGTTTAAAAAAGCTCTCGCCGATCTGAAAGCAAAAGGAATGACCAGCTTGATTCTTGATCTGCAGAGTAACGGTGGCGGATACCTCAACCGGGCTGTTGAATTGTCCGATGAGTTTTTATCTGAAAGTAAAAAGATTGTGTTCACACGTGGCAGAACCAATCCGGACGAGGATTTCATGTCTTCATCCAAAGGTGGTTGGGAAAAAGGGAATGTCGCGGTTTTAATTGATGAAGGTTCTGCCTCCGCTTCGGAAATTGTTTCGGGTGCAATACAGGATTGGGATAGAGGTTTAATAATTGGACGCAGATCCTTTGGAAAAGGCCTTGTTCAAAAACCATTTCAACTGCCTGACGGATCACTTATCCGGCTTACTGTAGCGCACTATTATACACCCTCAGGAAGAAATATTCAAAAACCTTATAGTTTGGGTGATGAAGAAGACTATGTGATGGATTTTTCCAATCGTATTAAACAAGGAGAATTATTTAATGAAGACAGTATTCATTTTGCTGATACTACTAAATACTTTACAAATGCAAAAAGAGTAGTTAGAGGTGGAGGAGGGATCATGCCTGATTTGTTTGTTCCTTTAGATACGAGTAATAGCAGCAACTTCTATACAGATCTTTTACGCAAAAGTGTTTTTAATGATTTCAGTCTGACCTATGTTGACAATAACCGAAATGAGTTGAAAACAAATTTCCCAAACATCAGTGTTTTCCGTGAGAAGTTTTCAGTAGAAGGAAAAGTATTCAATGACTTCCTTGCATTCGCGGACAAACAAGGTGTGAAAAAGGATAGTGCAGGATTCAGCATTTCGGAAAAATTGATCAAGATACAGCTCAAGGCTCTCCTTGCCCGTAACTTGTGGGATACAAATGCTTATTTTGAAGTCATTAATGACTTGAACGGTGCGCTGAATAAAGCGATTGAAGCCGTTCAGAATAAAACATTTGAGAGAATGAAGTTGGCGGGAAAATAAGACAAGTTTAATCTAATGGGCACTTGAGACAGAAGGAAGAATTGCTCCTGAACACGTTCTGTGTTTTAGTAGTAATATTAATCATGAGCAAGGGTGTATTTTATAATTAACTGAAGGAAAATTATTTTGAAAAAACTACTTAGTCTTGTAATTATAGTATCAACTGCACTCAGTAGTTTTGCTCAGGTATCTTCCATACGCGTAATGAGTTGGAATTTACTCAACTGGCCGATTACTTCGAATGCCGTATCTGACAGTACTTCCCGTTGTCCGGCTTATCGAACTGTCCTCAATGCAGTCAGGCCTGATATCCTTGTTACGCAGGAAAATGCCGCAACTTATAGTACTACCTGGTTCTTGAATTGCGCCTTGAATGCAAATGGAAATGAATACAGCCAGGGAAGTTATATTCATGGATATGATACCAACAACGGTATTTTTTTCAAGGACTCGCTTTTTGAATTTGTCAGTAATACCAGAATTCCGACCGAACTGCGCGACATAAGCGAATTTAAACTTGTTTTTAAAGAAACAGGTGATACCCTCAGAATATATTCCGTGCATCTCAAAGCCAGCAGTGGTTCAATTAACGAGGCTTCAAGAGCAGCGGAAGTTGACTCATTGAGAAAACGTACAAATCAGTTACCCTTTGGTACTGACTTTATGGTATGCGGTGATTTTAATATTTACGAAACTTTTGAAGATGCATTTCTGAAATTACTTTATGTAAATGCCTTTGATGAAGGTCATTTTATTGATCCGATAAATCTGCAGGATACATCCTGGAATAAATACAGTTACCGTCAATACCATACTCAGTCAACGCATGACCAGCAAGCCGGAGGGTTTGTAGGCGGTGGGCTTGATGATAGATTTGATATGATCCTCTTCTCTGAAGCTGTCGCTGCTCCCACAGGCGTGTACTACGTCTCAGGATCCACGACTCCCTATGGAAATGATGGCAATCACTATAACAAAGCAATCAATGATGGCTTTAATTCCGCGGTCTCCGCTACGATTGCCAATGCACTTTTTAACGCGTCTGATCATTTACCGGTCTATGCTCAGTTTGATATTGGCCCAACATCAGGGGTGGATAATCCCGAACAGGATCTCAGCGATTTGATTCTTTTTCCAAATCCTGTAACAGGTTCAGCATTTGTAGAATTTACATCCGCCGGGAAGTCGGATATTGAGATTTCAATTACTGATATGAGTGGAAAAATTGTTTACCAATCTAAGAGTGAAAGCCACTCTCGTGGAAGGATAAGGAAGGAAATTACTGAGATCAGATCTTTCGCGACTGGCATCTATTTCCTTGCAGTGAAGACAAATAAAACACTGATAAACAGTAAGTTAATCGTAATGCATTAATATTAGCATAAATATATTGTTTCAAAGCTGCCTTCAGATTATTATTAGAACCGGAACATCTACAGAATATTCAGGTTTAAGGAAAGGGAGCTGACATGGGAAAAAGCAAGAAAAAGAAGGCAGTATTACCGAAACCAAAAGTTGGAGCGCTTTTGATCTCCGAACCTTTTAATCCTGAACCGACTTTTAAACGTTCAGTCATTGTGTTGAGTCAACATAATAAAAAAGGCTCTGTAGGATTTATCATCAATAAACCGACACCATTAAAGATTCACGAAGCATTAGAGGATTTTCCAGAATTTGACGCTCCTGTTTATTGGGGAGGGCCTTTACGACTTGATTCCATTTATTATGTTCATTCAATACCAAACCTGGAAGGCAGTCATGAGATTGCTGAAGGCGTATACTGGGGTGGCAATTTCAAGCAGCTACGATTGATGATTGAGGCGGATGAAGTAAGTCCTGATCAAATCAAATTCATTGCAGGATACTCCTCCTGGAGTCCGAAACAATTGGAGCAGGAATTAAAAGAGGAGAACTGGTGGATGACAGATGCCGATTTATACAGTACACTTATAGAGGAACCAACTATTGTCTGGGGAAAGGTGCTGACCCGTATGGGCCATGTTTATGGAATTATGAATGATTTCCCTGAAGATCCGGGTGTGAACTAATAGACTTTACAGAAATTTAATATAATTAAGATCGCCGGGCGATTTACTCGCTCCCTTTTGTCTGCGAAAAAAAAACCACCGTTCACCGGTGGTTTTTTTGTTTGAATGAATGGGGGATTTTTTTTACTAACTTATGGTCTCAGGTGAATTGTTCGGGTATTCCCGTTTAACGTTACCGTGGCGACATCATCACAGGTACCATTTCCGAAATCAATAGTACGTGTTGGTCTTGATGCGGGAGTAAATTCGATTATACCACTGACAATCCAGTGACAGGAGTGATCACGCAAAAGATTTGTGATCGTAGATGTCGCACTTCCACCATTGCTGTTGGTGCCGGAACCGGAACCGTTGATGAGGTAAATGTCATTTATCCAAAGAGAATCTCCATAACCTGCTGTCATTTCACGTGTGCGTTGATCATTCCATTCATGCCATGTGCCGTCAGGTCTCGTGATTCGCATGTTTGTTGCTGTAATAGTCCATGTCATATTTCCGGATGCATTGAATCCATTATTAATCACGCTTCTGGTGCCTTCAACATGCCGGCCATCTACATAATAGTTGTTAAAAGTAACGACACGACTGGAGCCCGGATCGAAGTAACGGCCACCTGTATGGGTAATAATAATCGCTCCGCTTCTCGTCCTTCCATCTCTTCCTACGCAACCACTTCCAAAGTCAATGGTGAGTATGCCATTGATGGAATCATGAGTGATGGTCGCGCACGAATTTAACTGAAATTGACTGGCTTCTTGTGGGTCAGAATAGCGGCCATTTACATTGCCATTTTCAGAAGCTTCGGCCACCAGATTATCTACATCATTAAAAATACTTTCCATTTGCCCGATATCCTGAGCGCCGGTTTGAAAATCTTCGGTTTCAGACTTGTCTTTTTGACAAGAACTAAGTGTAAACACGGTTGTAAGCACGACCACACTTAAAGTGGCATAGAGAATACTCATGATCTTTTTCATGTTCATAGATTTAATATTTTTTATTTAAGGGGATTTGCTTCTATGACAGGATCAATAGGGGATGGTTTAATTCATACTGTAATAAATCAGTCCGGAACACAGTTTAGATTAGCGCTTTTTAGCTTGTTCCTTTTAATTGCCACGAATGCACGAATATTTCTGTGTCACTAGTATTCGATTAGATCTTTTTAAATAGTTTGTTCAGGTGAATGGAAGATTGCAAGCACATAATCACTAAGTGGACTACACCTGAATTCGTGCATTCGTGGCAATTTATGACTTTTGACACATGACGAAGACCTTGAATTCGATCTGTGTTTAATTTTTATCAATATAGGCTTCCGGAAGTATATGCTTAATCATGTAATTTTAAAAGATTCTGACGCGAAGCTTTACATCACACTCCTTACTGAACCATATAAGTAAAGTGATGACTGGTTATATTATACCCCTTATTTAAGTATAGGCGATGAGCATCAAAACGGTCTGTGTTGCATCCGGAATCCAGATGAATTTGTTCGCACTTATTATCTACTGCCAATTGATGAATGTAATCAAGAAGCCGAGAAGCAAATCCTTTTCCTCTTTCTGATTTCATCGTACTCAGATCATCAATATAAACAGCCTTGCCCCAGTGCAAGAGTTCAGTGAAGCGAAAGCCGGCTGCAGCGACTACCTTACCTTGATTATTCCCGATAAAGATCAGCCTGTAACCATAACTATTCATTCGTTTAATCTGACCTACAAAGTTATCTTTATCAAGATAGGGGCGAAGCTCCTGCATTACCTCGAAGCAATTTTGAATCTGTGCATCTGATTTTGCTTCATGAATTGCGGATGTTTTATACTTAGGTGTCATATTCTCAATTTAAGGACTTCCAGTCAGTAGTGAGCAGTAAAATTAACATTTTTTATTTTCTGCAATTCCTTATTAACCATCCTATATTCACTAATTTATCCTATTTTTGGCTCCCTGAAATTCTAACAGACTATTTCACTGACTAAACCCATTAAAATTATGAAATTTCGTTGCCTACATTTTATCGCATTTATGTTAATTCTTTCATCGGTTCATGCTCAGGAAAATATTGAACAGTTGAATTTTTCGGTAGGGAAACCATATCCGGTAAGTGATGCAGAACGAAAAATATATTTCGCGCAGGACGGTGAAATGTTAGCCATCAAAATATCACCTAAGCAATTTGTAATTCAGAAATTCAATACAAATTCACTTTCCTTCATTAAGGAGACATCCTATGCAGATTTTGAAAAGGGCACAACATTCGAAACCCTGATGAATTGTGCCGGGAGATACTACTATTTTTATTCTCTTTTTGATGCGACAGGAGGCAATGAGCAAATATATGGACGAGAGATCGATTTTAAGAAAGGCACATTCATAGGTGAAGGCCGGATCGTATTAACAATTAAGGGTAAAGTCGTTGTCAATGCAATTAAGCAGGGTAATCTTAATGTTTTCTTCCCTGAAAAATTTCAGTTTACATTATCTACAGATTCTTCAAAGTTCCTAATTAGCTATCGAAAGAAACCGGTTAGTAGAGACGATAGTAAATCTAATGATGTCATTGGATTGTGCGTTTATGATAATAGCCTCAAAGAATTATGGAAGGAAGAGGTGATGATGCCTTACTCGGAAAAAAAGATGGACATTCTCAAAAAAACTGTTGATAAGAACGCGAATGTATTGTTAGTAGCAAAAGTTTTCAAGGATAATTCTACCGATGACAAAAAATCAAAACAAGGTCCTGCCAATTATCAAATTGAAGTACTTAAAATAGCAGCCGGAACCAAGTCTGTTCAAAAAACATCCATTGATGTTGGGGATAAATTTATTAAGTACATAAACATTTTTGAAATAGCTAACAAAATTGCATGTTCTGGCTATTTTGCAAACGGAAAAGATATGGATGCTATTGCCGGTGTGTTTTTGTTTAAACTTAGTATAGATGGAATAGTTGAAGACACAAAATTTTATGAGATACCTCTTGAGATTTTAAAGATGAATATTTCTAAAAATGAAAAGGCTAAGGCAGAGAAAAGCAAGGACAAATCCAATAGTCTTACTGATATTGATAACCTCGAATTATCTCAGGTAATCGTAATCGGTGATGGGAGCGTTATATTGATCGGAGAACAAGTTTTCACAACCTCAGGTGGAGATTCTTTTCACTTTCATTACGATAACATGTTAATTACTAAAATTAATGCAGATGGTACATTAGCATGGATGAAGAAATTACCAAAACGACAGACCGGAACACAAGGACAACGTGGAATGTCCTTTTTCTATGACTATAATTCTAAGTCAGACGCACACAATTTTCTGTTCCTTGACAATGAAAAGAACAAAACATTAGGAAGTGATGAAGTTCCGGCTGAACATACGGATGGTGCAGGGGGCTTTCTGACTTCCTACAGTGTAGATCATAAAACTGGTAAAGTAAATAAATCATACATTTTTGATGTCAAAATGGTGAAAGGTATACCAATCTTCCAATTTCAAGTAGACAGAATCTTCGCAAATAATCTGGACGAATACTTTATGGAAGTCTATAAGAAAGAAAAAGAGGATGTCTTAATCAAGTTATTTTTAAAAAACGACTAATCAATTAGTACTTAATGCTAATTGAGTTTGGAAGCATCAATAAAAACGGCAATGCCTTTGAATAATCTAAGTCAGGATATTCCAGACCTAACAGCCGGATGTTCTTGTAATAGATTTGATGTTGCTGATAATAGTTTTTTTCGCTTTGCACAAACCAGGCTTTTTCACCCAATTTTTGAGCTATGAACCATTTTTCAATTAAACGTGCACTTCTTCCATTGCCGTCATTCCAGGGATGAATTTTTACAAATACCAAATGAATCATTGCAGCAAAAAAGAAAACTTCATTGATTGTTAATTCTTTTTGTAGCACTATTTCTATATCGTTATAGAATTTTTCCATTTCGATTTCAACTTCAAATGGAGTAGCTGCGACATATTCTATTTTCCCATCGGTTGTACTCACATACATATTCTGTGTTCTAATTTTACCTTGTAGATGCTTTGCTACAATATGTTTGCTCAATAATTTGTGCGCTTCTTCTATATTTATTTTATTTAACACATTACTTTTCGCAAATGTGTATGCATTGTACAAATCATCTGTCTTTTTGGTGTAATCTGGTAAAAATTCAATTCCAATCTATTAAAGCTTAATATTGGCAGAGAAATAGTTCCTTTGAGAATCCGCATTCTTTGAGGCTCCTTATTTATCTATCGGAATACTAAATTCTTTCATCAAATCTAAGGAAATTTGCTAATATATTAGTCAGTCGATTTTGCTTTTTTGTGCTGTCAGCTAAGCGTCCGCCTTCACAGTCAGCGAACTGTTTAACGAGGTTTTTATTTTGAGCAAAAAGTCTGTCAAACAGCGTAGCATCAAAAATGAACCACTCATTAATATTAGTGGCAATTAAGTATTTTACTTCAAGATTTTTGTGAGTGATTCGTTCCCGTAAATAATACAGCATCAATTCCTGAAAGGCTTTCGTATTGAGCTTCTCTCTGCTCATCATTTCCGCTTTGTTTGTAGGCTTTTTGGCCTCTACTATCACACCGACAGAACTCTTTGCATTGTTACCGTTATGGATAACAAGGTCGTTTCTCCCTTTGGTGTTTATGAAATGATTTTGTTTGTAGTAGGTATCCTTTAAGAAGTCCGATACCAGGTTTTTATGAAATTCTTCAGATTCTGTATCATTTGTCCTGTCAAGTAACTGGATAAGGTTAGCCTTGAAACTCTCTATTTCAATTCTATTCGGTTTTACTTTTAAAAAGGCTTTGTTTAAGGCCTTCTTCGGTTTCAACTCTTTTAGTTCCATTGACACAAAGATCTGATTTCAGTCCGTTAAAGTAGGTTATTCTGTTGTACATTTAGCAATCGATAATTCTTCAAACCCACATGATCCCAAAGGATGACAGGCTCATCTCAATCACTCTCAGAGTATGGCAGTTCATAATTCCGCAGGAATTATGAACTGCCATACTCTGAGAGAATCCGTACTCAACAATGTCATCCCCCGGGATCTTGTGGGTTGGTGGAAAATGCACAACACGAGATGGTTTGGCTTCTGCCAACTATACCACGTTTTTTAAGTGACGACTACATTTATTATTTTCCTGTATCAAATTTCATTTTAAGCCGTTAACTACCAGAGTAAAGAGTGAAACGATCAATTTTGAATTATTTTTGAACAATCTATTGCAGAATCACAGAGATTACTATTTTTGCACCCGCTTCAAGAAATCAATCAAATTATATTGGAGTTTGGAGGTATTAATTTGATTCCGTAGCTCAGTTGGTAGAGCATCCCGATTTTTATCGGGAGGGCCCTGGGTTCTGAGGATAGCTCTCTGCACAAGCTCAATCACAAAAAAATTAAAAGAATAATACAAGATTCCTCCAAAAGGTTGAGCATGTTATTAGCATCCATGAAGCTGACTTTGTTTTTTTGAATTATGTATATTTTTTTATCACGTGTCAACTTTTCATTTTAAGCCCTTAGCAACCAGAGGAAAGAGTGAAACAATCAATTTTGAATTATTTTTGAACAATCTATTGCAGAATCAGAGAGATTACTATTTTTGCACCCGCTTCAAGAAATCAATCAAATTATATTGGAGTTTGGAGGTATTAATTTGATTCCGTAGCTCAGTTGGTAGAGCAATACACTTTTAATGTATGGGCCCTGGGTTCGAATCCCAGCGGGATCACTGGAAAAAGGTAGTCAGAATGAGAAATTAACTGGCCTATCGAATTGAAAAAGAGAACAATATACGACATTAAAAAATCGTAATTTGTTCTCTTTTTTATTTTTAAGTGGTCAGAATAGGGGGTTGAAGTGGTCAGAATAATTTTGAGACATTAGATTGAAGCAACGACTGTTTTGAAAATAGGTTACTCAAATTATAGTCACTCATTTCCCTTGAATTGTTCTACTTTATTGATGCTAAGTAGTCTGCTTCATTTAAAAATAATTTACACGAAGGCATTTTTATTTGTGGAAACTGCTACTTTTATAAAAAAAACAATGGCGGATAAAAAAATAGTCTTTATTGCCTTCGCAATCGAGGATGAATCACAACGGAATTTACTGACAGGGCAATCTGTACACCCGAAGAGCCCTTTTGAGTTTATCGACCTATCAGTGAAGGAAGCCTATGAGACAGGTTGGAAGGAAAAAGTTCGTACCAGAATAAAGAGATCACATGGTATAATAGTTTTAGTAAGTAAAAACTCCAAAGATTCAAGCGGTCAAGCTTGGGAAATTGATTGTACTAAAGAAGAAAAGAAAAAGATTTTAGCGATGTGGGCTTACAAGGATGATAGGGCAAAAATTGATGGCCTAAACCCTATAGCATGGAGTTGGTCGGCAATTGAAACTTTCATCGATAGTTTGTAATAGTATGCGTAAAGCGCTTATTGTTGGAATTAATCATTATAATCTTGGAGGAAATCTATACGGATGTGTTTCAGATGCTTTGTCTTTAGAAGATTTACTGAAAAGGCATGGTGATGGTAGGGTAAATTTTGACTGTAGAACCTTGACAGCAACTGATGTCTCCAATTTAATAGAAAGGGATACTTTAAAGGACGAGATTGAATCTCTTTTTAGTGAAAGCTGCGAAATAGCATTGTTTTATTTTGCTGGACATGGACATTTTGAGGCCAGTGGAGGTTACTTGTTGGCTTCCGATGCCAAAAGAGGTGACAATGGTATATCGTTGCATGAAATCTTAACATATGCCAATAAATCTCCCGCCACGAACAAGATAATTATCTTAGATAGTTGCCACTCCGGAATTGCAGGTGAATCTCCAATTGCCGGAGAGCATTCGATATTGAGTGAAGGGCTGACAATATTGACAGCTTCTACCAAAGAACAGTACGCCTCAGAGGAAGATGATAGAGGTGTGTTCACAACATTGCTTACTGATGCACTCAGTGGTGGAGCAGCAAATATTATTGGCGACATTACTCCAGGTAGTGTTTATGCACATATTGACCAATCACTTGGTGCTTGGGAGCAACGTCCGGTTTTTAAAACGAATGTTAAAAATTTTGTTTCATTACGTTCTGTTCCAAGCTCGATTCCGCTTGATGAGCTTCGAATGATTACTACTTTTTTTCCGACACGTGATTTTGAATTTAAACTTGACCCTACCTATGAACCTGAAGAAAGAGGAAGATCGAAAGGAATGCCACCTCCCAATCCAAAACATGTTACCATTTTTGGAATACTTCAAAAATATAATCGGTTACACTTATTAGTCCCACATGAGGCACCTCACATGTGGCATGCTGCTATGGAAAGCAAAGGGTGCAAACTGACAGCACTTGGAGAGCACTACCATCGGCTTGTTAAAAAGCATCGGATTTAGTGCAATTACTCTCAGAATGAATTTATGGTTAAACCTTAAAGTATTGATAAAATATCTATTTTTACAGTAAATAAAAAAACCAAGAAAATGAGATTAAATATATTTTTAGTGACCTGTAGTTTTTTATTCTTGGCGCAAACAAATTCTTCTTTTGCCCAAACGACAATTATTATGGAAGAAAATGGAGGTGTTTATTCAGTTCCATGTACATTGAACGGACTCAAGCTCAGCTTCATTTTTGACACGGGTGCCAGTGATGTTTCTATATCATCTACTGAAGCTTTGTTTATGTTGAAAAATGGGTACTTAAATTCTAATGATATTTTAGGTGAACAAAAATATTCAAATGCTACAGGAGATATCTCAGTTGGAACAATAATAAATCTAAGGAAAATTGAGTTTGCAGGCTTAACATTGAATAATGTAAGAGCTTCGGTCGTTCACACATTAAATGCACCATTGCTTTTAGGGCAATCTGCACTCAAACAACTTGGCGAATATAGAATCGACGGTTCCAAATTAACTATTTTAAATGCTCCAAATAAATCATATGATAGTTCAACATCGGCTACTGGAAATGTAAAAGGAGAAGATTGTGGGCGCTTGGAATCGAGGAAATTAAGGACGAATAATCAGTACGGAAATATTTATAGTGGAACAAACTGTGTTTATGGCAACTCTCCGCTGCTTGAAGAGCCAGATATGCAAACTTCAAAAATTGTTGGATATGCAGAAAACAACCAAGTTCAGATTATTTCTAGAACCAACGAAAAGTACTATTATGTAAAGTCCGGTTCTATCAATGGATATCTATGGGCTGGTTGGTTTAAAGATTAAGATAATTTACTTTTAATGTTTTCAGTGCAAAGTTGTCTTGATTTTTTACTTTCCAAACCATTTGAAATTTTACTTGAAGTTTCAAGTGTTTTATTTACCGGGGCAACAGTAATTATTGCATTCAAAGTTCACCAGACTTTTGCTTTAAACCATATAAAATCAAAACAGGTTGAACATGTGTGTAGCCTGATTGAAATTCTTAATCAATCAAGTATATCTGTTTTATATTCTGAGATAACTGAACACGGTGGCCTATCAAGCACTGGGTCAGGTCGAAAATTCAATATATTTGAATTGGGAATATACAGTAGTGAGGACGTGTCACAAGAAGAAGAGGAGTATGCAGATGAGCCTGTGCTTTTCGATTCAGAAAGCAATCAGATTCTTGAGATAAAAAAATACGTTGATCATCCGCTTACTCCCAGAAAAATTGCCGATGCCTTGCTTCGATTTCATAATCCCAAAAGTTCTATTGTTAAAAGGTCAGACCCACACTTGCAAATTCAAAAATTTATTGAAATTCACACGGGTATTTGGACGGCCGAGGATGTGTTTGAAAACATTGGTCAAGGAGACCTCGTTAAACCGGGGTTTGAAGTCTTTTTGAGTTGGCAGCATCTAAAGGAATCATCTAAAGAGTTAAAGGTACTCATTGGCGAATGGCTTATTGATAATGGAATTAAAGCTAATAATATTAGAGAAGATTTTAAAAACTTTGAGTGAAAGTATTTTATTCAATTAGTGCACTAATTTTATTGGCTTACACTAACTTTAATTATTTATGGCATTAAGCTGGAATGAAATAAAAGACCGGGCATTGCACTTTTCAAAGGAGTGGGCAGATACCTACAATGAAGAAGCTGACGCAAAACCCTTTTTGGTTGAGTTTTTCAATGTTTTTGGTATAAGCAGCAAGAAGGTATCAACCTTTGAGCATCGAGTGAAAAAACT
Organism: uncultured Flavobacteriales bacterium; assembly: GCA_964355885.1. GTDB lineage: Bacteria > Bacteroidota > Bacteroidia > AKYH767-A > 2013-40CM-41-45 > QQVM01. The sequence goes on along the minus strand of CAYHFJ010000016.1, from coordinate 12,837 downwards.
TGATGAATCGGATGGCTATATTGATATGCTGTGGAAAGGAACCATCCTTATTGAAATGAAAAGTAAGGGTAAGAACCTGGACAAAGCTTTTAAACAGGCCAAGGACTATTTGCACGGCCTTCTGGAGCATGAAATACCGAAGTACATACTGATATCAGATTTTGAAAATCTTCGTCTGTATGACCTGGAAGAGGAGACTACAGTGGAATTCAAACTATCCGAACTTGTCAAGAATGTTCAACATTTCGGATACTTGCTTGGATATCAAAAAAAAGATTTACAAAGAGCAAGATCCCGCAAATATCAAAGCAGCCGAACTGATGGGCAAACTGCATGACCGTTTGGAGCAGATTGGTTATGAGGGGCATGCTTTGGAAGTTTATTTAGTTAGAATCTTGTTTTGTCTTTTTGCAGAGGATACAACCATTTTTAACAAACAGCAGTTCCAGGATTTTATAGTACAACGAACGTCTGAAGATGGGAGTGACTTGGCTGCAAAACTTCAAGAATTATTCCAAGTATTGAATACGCCCAGGGAAAAGCGATATAAAAATCTTGATGAACAACTTGCAGACTTCCCGTTATAGTCATGCTTGACGTATATTTTGACAGTTTATTCAGACTTAAAAAGCGAAGCTACTGAAAAGAACATCAAATAAATGGCTGTCCGGCTTCAATCTGAGGCAGATAAGATTGCGAATTCCATTAATTTCAGCTACTTTTCCCGACATTTTCAAAAATCAAATTAACAAGTTCTCTCTTCGAGATATAAAGTAATGGTTGAAATTGATATGGTTGAGTTAGGCGAAAAAGAGCTGAGACTGGAAGATATGTATTTTCTTCTGTTCAAGGATCAGCATATAAGCTTGTCTGAAAGGGCATTAGAGAAGACAGAAGCAAATTTTTCCTTTCTCAGGGAATTTTCAAGCGGGAAGCTGATATATGGTATTAATACTGGTTTCGGTCCGATGGCTCAGTATAAAATTGCCGAAAAGGACTTACGCCAATTGCAGTTTAATTTGATCCGAAGTCATTGTTCCGGTTCCGGTGCGATGATTGGCGAAATGGATATAAAGGCCTTGATGATAGCTCGTTTGAGCTCTTTGATGAAAGGTTATTCCGGTGTGAGTAATGACCTCCTTTTTACTTTAAGAGACTTAATCAATAAAAACATCAATCCATGTGTTTATGAACATGGTGGCGTTGGAGCGAGTGGGGATCTGGTGCAGTTGGCTCATCTTGCTCTTGCCTTGATAGGTGAAGGGGAGGTTATGTACAAGGGCTCTATTCAAGATGCCTCCTTAGTCTTCGATAAGGAAAATATCAAACCGGTGGATATTCACCAAAGGGAAGGTATCGCCTTGTTAAACGGTACTTCGGCAATGACAGGGATAGGGGTGGTGAATTTGATTTATTCTAAAAAACTGATCAACTGGTCGGTGTTGATTTCAACTTGCATGAATGAATTGGTTGAAGCTTTTGATGATCATTTCTCCGCCGAACTTAATGCTGTTAAATTGCATTATGGTCAGATTAAAATCGCTGAGATGATGAGTCAGATCGTCACTGACAGTCAGATGATCAGGAAACGTACCGACCACATGTATCAAGGCTCAAAGATCGAAGTTGATATCGTGGAAGAGAAAGTGCAGGAATATTATTCCTTGCGTTGTGTGCCACAAATTCTCGGTCCGATTTACGATACAATCCGTGGTGCTGAAAAGGTGGTGATGCACGAAGTAAATTCAGTGAACGATAATCCTGTTATCGATTCTGAAAACAAAAATATTTATCACGGCGGAAATTTTCATGGTGATTATGTCGCTCTGGAAATGGATAAGCTGAAAATCTCCATTACTAAACTGGCTATGCTGGCTGAGCGACAGCTCAATTTTTTATTGAACGATAAACTCAATCAAAAATTACCGCCTTTTGTCAATCTTGGAAAATTGGGACTCAACTATGGTTCCCAGGGTATGCAGTTTACGGCGACTTCCACGGTCGCTGAATGTCAGACTCTTTCCATGCCAACTTACATACACAGTATTCCCAACAATAATGATAATCAGGATATCGTGAGCATGGGTTCAAATGCCGCTCTCATTGCCCGTAAAGTGATTTCAAATACATTCGAGGTATTGGCAATTCAGGTGATTGCGGTTATTCAAGCCATCGATTATCTGAATTGTTCAGAAAAACTTTCTGGACCTGTGCAAAAAATGTATAAGGAGCTAAGGGAAATTTGTCCAAAGTTTGTCGAGGACAGACCACTTTTTAAGGATATCAGACTGGTAACTGCATATCTTAAGGAAAAAGAAATCGAGCTTTTATAGATTCGATTGCGCATCGCCGGTATTTCCGCCTGATTTGGATTTATTGGCTCTGTAAACAGTAGAAATTTTCTAATCAACAAAATTATATTCATGAATTTTGCATTTGTAACAGGAGGGTCGAGAGGTATTGGTCGTGCTGTATGCTTGCACCTTGCTCGTATGAACTATAACATTTTGCTCAATTATAAGAGTAATGATGAAGAGGCATTAAAAACAAAAAGTCTTGTAACTGATTTTGGTGTTTCGTGTGAACTGTTGAAGTTTGATGTGGCAGATAAAGAACAAATAAAAAAAGTGCTCGGCGACTGGATAGAAAATAACAAAGAAAAGCATATCGAGGTGCTTGTCAATAATGCAGGTGTGAGGCAGGATAATCTCATGATGTGGATGAGCGACGAACAATGGGAAACCGTGCTGTCAACAAGTCTTAATGCTTTTTTTTATATAACTCGCTTGGTTCTCAATGGTATGCTTGTTAAAAGATATGGAAGAATAATAAATATTGTTTCACTTTCCGGTTTGAAAGGCTTACCGGGTCAGACTAACTATTCAGCGGCAAAAGCGGGAATGATAGGTGCATCCAAAGCATTAGCGCAGGAAGTCGCCAGAAGAGGAGTGACGGTGAACGCGGTCGCTCCGGGATTTATCAAAACTGATATGACCGAAGACCTTGATGAGAAACAACTTTCAACCCTGATACCGATGAAACGATTTGGTACGCCGGAAGAGGTCGCTGAAGTTGTTGGATTCCTGGCATCGAAGGGATCATCCTATGTAAATGGGGAAGTGATTTCTGTAAATGGCGGTCTATATTCTTAGAGGTGCCCCTTAGTCAGAAAAGATTTAAATTTGTTGTATGAAAAGAGTTGTGATTACAGGGACGGGTATTTATTCCTGCATTGGTAAAAATCTGCAGGAAGTAAAAGAGTCTTTATACAAAGGGCAATCAGGAATTGTTCTCGACCAGGCACGAAAGGAATTTGGTTACCGTTCAGGATTAACCGGACACGTCGAAAGACCTGTACTGAAAGGTCTGTTGGATAGAAGAGCGAGAATCATGTTACCCGAGCAGGGTGAATTTGCATACATCGCTACTTTGGAAGCATTGAAGATAGCAGGAATTGACCAGTCTTACCTTGATGAAAATGAAGTTGGTATTCTCTATGGAAATGATAGTTCGGCTCAACCAATCATTGAAGCCACGGATATAATCCGTCAGAAAAAAGATACCATGCTGGTGGGTTCAGGATCTGTATTTCAGACTATGAATTCGACAGTAACAATGAATCTCTCGACTATTTTCAGACTGAAAGGAATAAACTTCACCATCAGTGCTGCCTGTGCTAGTGGTTCTCATGCCATTGGAATGGGCTATCTTTTTATCAGTCAGGGTCTTCAGGATATGGTCATTTGCGGTGGAGCACAGGAAGTAAATATCTATTCCATGGGTAATTTTGACGCGCTTTCCGCATTTTCAATTCGTGAATATGAGCCGGCAAAAGCATCCAGACCCTTTGACAGAGACAGGGATGGACTTGTTCCCAGTGGTGGAGCGGCAACCATCATTCTTGAAAGTTTAGAATCTGCTCAACGAAGAGGTGCAACAATTCTTGGTGAAGTGATAGGTTATGGTTTCTCTTCCAATGGAGGTCATATTTCGAATCCAACAGTCGACGGGCCTGTCCGTGCCTTGCGCATGTCTATGAAGGAGAGTGGAATACTCGCTTCCGAAATTGATTATATTAATGCCCATGCTACCTCTACACCGGCAGGAGACGCGACGGAAGCTAAGGCAATCGACGCGGTTTTTGGAGCATCAAAAACACCGGTAAGTTCTACTAAATCAATGACAGGTCATGAGTGTTGGATGGCGGGAGCAAGCGAAATAGTCTATTCTATGTTGATGATGCAGGAAAATTTCATCGCGCCAAATATAAATTTTGAAAATCCTGACGAGGATTCGGCTAAATTGAATATTATTGCCAAGACAATAGACAAAAAGATTAATGTATTTTTGTCGAATTCATTCGGTTTTGGGGGGACAAATTCATCAATTATTGTAAAAAAGTGGAACGGTAACTAAAATGGATAGTGCGGAAATAATAGAAAAAATCAACGGATTTTTGGTCGAAGAATTTGAAGTCGAGCCTGAAAAGATCGCGCCGGATGCGAATCTGCGTGATACACTGGAATTAGACAGTCTGGATTACATAGACCTTGTGGTTGTTATTGAAAGTAACTTCGGTTTTAAAGTCAGACCTGAAGATTTTGCAGACATTCACACTTTTCAAAATTTCTATGATTATGTTCAATCCCGTATTGGTGCAGAAGTAAAATAAAATGCCTTCCTGGAAAGGTAAGTCTCAAGCGAACACCCTGGGTTACAAAATTTTTGTATTCCTCATCCGCACATTCGGACTCAGATTCTGTTATTTTGTTTTAAGATTCGTTGCGTCTTATTATTTCTTTTTCTCACTTCATAGTTCACGCCCGGTTTATTATTTTTATAGAAAAAGATTGGGTTACGGTTTTCTTAAGTCAATCGTTTTACTTTACACAAATTACTATCGTTTTGGACAAACTCTGCTTGATAAAGTGGCGGTGATGTCGCAGGTTAAAACAGATTTTACATTTGATTTTACCGGTGAGGAGAATCTTCATGAAATGGTTTCACAGAAAAAGGGTGGAATATTACTCAGTGCTCATGTGGGAAATTGGGAAGCTGCAGGTCACATGCTGAAGCGATTGAAAACCCGGATAAATATTCTCATGTATGACGGGGAAGATGCAAGGATCAAAAAATACTTGGATGAAGTTACCGGAGAACGAAATTTCAATATAATTTATGTCAAGAATGATCTTTCTCATATTTATAAAATCAACCAGGCTTTGTCGGCGAATGAGATTGTTTGCATGCATGCAGATCGGTTTCTGGCAGGTAATAAAACGCTGAGCTGTGAGCTCTTTGGTGAGGAAGCTCTTTTCCCGGAAGGTCCTTTTCTTCTGAGCCTGAAGTTAAAGGTGCCTGTCGCATTCGTTCACGCATTTAAAGAAAGTGCTTCTCATTACCATTTCTATTCCACAGAATTAAAGTATTTTTATGCTGACAAAGGCGATACGGTAAATAGCATTCTGAAGCAGTATGCCTCGAACCTTGAGGAGATGCTCAGGATTTATCCGGAGCAGTGGTTTAATTATTATAATTTCTGGCAAAAGAAATAAAGAATGAATTTGTTAATTTCTGGAAATGAACTACTTGACTTGATTCCTCAACGCCCTCCGATGGTGATGATCGATAAATTCCTATTCTCTGATGACACAAGTTCGCATAGCGGTTTGACAGTTCCTGCAACTTGCGTATTTTGTGAGAATGGTATATTATCGGAAAGTGGGCTGGTAGAAAATATAGCGCAAACAGCCGCTGCCGGAGTGGGTTATGCATGTAAGCGTGATAATAAAGTTGTTCCGCTTGGATTTATTGCTGCCATTAAAAACCTTGAAGTTTTTGAATTACCAATTGCGGGAACAGAGTTGCGTACAGTAGTGAAAATTATTAATCAGGTGATGGATGTTACCATCATTAATGGAACTGTTTCTGCCGGTTCTAAATTGTTAGCTCAATGTGAAATGAGAATATTTGTCTTACCCGAAAACCTAAAACCATGAAAAAATTATTTTTTATTCTAAGTATCCTCCTTCTGACTTTTGGAGGAACAGTTACAAATACGGTGCATGCGCAAACTGTCGCTGATATTTTTTTAGCCGAAACTCCGATAACCTGGCTTGGCGTGGATTATTCACAAATGAAATTTGTCGGTCCGCTTGACATTAGTTCTTCGCAGATGGATGATTATGCGAAAGTGTTAAATGATCTCTATTTACGGGAACCTAAAAAATACAACTTGACATCCGCATTCAATAAGAATTCTATTTCAACTAACCTCAGCTACATTGAAAAGGCAAATGCTGCAATGAATACAGACAATGTTGCATCCTCTGATTCAAAAGACATGTCACGCTTTACAAAAGAAAGTATTGAAAAAATTGTAAAGAATTACCATCTGAAAGAATCCGGAATCGGTCTGGTTTATGTTGCAGAAGCGTTAAGTAAAACAGAAGAATCCGGAGCTTATTGGGTAACTTTTGTTGATATGCAAAAAGGTACTGTTCTTTTAACAGAAAGAGTCACCGGAAAAGCAGTAGGTTTTGGATTTAGAAATTACTGGGCAGGTTCATTTTATGGGACACTTAAGCAAATTAAAGGTGGTCTTTATCAGAAATGGAAGAAAAATGCCGCTAAATAATTTATCCTGATCACGGATGAAATAGATTCCTGATTGGAATTTTTTATCCTGGAATTTAATACCGGACTGATTAAGCAGGTTTAAAAAATTCTATGAAATTATCTGATAAGCATTTAATAAAAGTTCGCTTTAACGAAGCCGATCCTTTAGGAATCGTATGGCATGGACATTACCTGAGATATTTCGAAGATGGAAGGGAAGCGTTTGGTGAGCGATATGATCTGAGTTACCTTGGTATGTACAAACTTGGTTTTATCGCACCCCTGGTGAGTATTCATTGTGATTATAAAAGGTCACTGAAGTATGGTGATACCGCCATCGTGGAAACAACGTATATTTATAATCCGGCCGCCAAATTAAATTTTAATTATAAAATATTTGATCCGGTTTCGCAAGCAGTGCTGGCGGAAGGTTATAGTATTCATGTGATTCATGAAAAGGATAACAAGTAACTCCAGCTTTCTTGTCCGGCATTCTTTGAAGAATGGAAAAAGAAACACATTGCTTTTTAACAAAGAACGATGCGACAGGTTTTTGTTATCAGTTCGAATATCCATTCTCCTCTTGGCCTAACTACGGAGGAAAACTTTACGCGACTTCTTTCAGGCGAGTCCGCTGTGAAACGACATCTTTTGAAAAACATTCACGAAGATGAAATATGGGCTTCACTGTTTTCGAATGATCTCATGAATTTAATTGAATCGGGAATTGCAAATGCGGAACTGTTCTCAAAGTTTGAATCCTTGCTTATTTCATCTGCTCAGGAAGCTTTAAAACATACGGATGTTGATCCTTCCTCACCAAATACAGTTTTTATTTGCTCTACTACGAAAGGAAGTATTTCAGAAATAGAAAACGGAGGTTCCGCTTCTGTTAAATCGTTGGAACTTTTTACCTCCGCAAAAAAACTATCAGAATATTTTAACAACCCTAACGACCCAATCGTGATATCGAATGCTTGTATTTCAGGATTGGCTGCATTAATTGTCGCAGAGCGATTGTTGAAATCAGGACAATACGAAAACGCTATCGTTGTTGGGGCGGATACTATTGGTCCATTTGTCTATTCAGGATTTCATTCATTCCAGGCTCTCAGTTCCGGACCTTGTAAACCATTCTCGACCGACAGAGATGGTATTAATCTGGGCGAAGCGGCGGGGACAATGATTCTATCGTCTAATGTTGTTCACTTTAATAAAAAGGATCTTGTCCGGATTGGTTCGGGTTCTATGAGCAACGATGCTAACCATATTTCCGGTCCATCAAGAACAGGCGAGGAGCTTGGAATGGCAATCAGAAAAGCTATGAAAGCAAGCTCTCTAATCCCTCCTGATATTGGATTGGTTTCCGCTCATGGCACAGCGACTTTGTACAACGATGAAATGGAAGCCAAGGCTCTTCATTTTTCGGGATTGGAAGATGTGCCTCTTAACAGTTTAAAAGGCTATTTTGGTCATACCTTAGGGGCTGCAGGATTAATTGAATCTATCATCAGCATTGAATCTATTAAAAAGGGCCTTATATTGCCCTCCGCCGGATTTTCAAAAGCAGGACTATTACCGGAAGTAAATGTTTGCCAGGAAGTTCTGGAAAGGGAATATCTACATTGCTTAAAAATCGCTTCAGGCTTTGGTGGTTGCAATGCTGCCATTATTTATTCAAAAAACTCAATAAATTAAGATATGATGCAAGAAGTAGTAGAGATGTTTCAAAAGGATACCCGTAATGCAATGTCGTCAAAGATTTACGCTCAACAGATTGCTTTTGCGCCTTTTGTTTTTCAGAGTTCACGGGCATTGAGAAATTTTGGGTTGCTCGGAATTATTGAAGCAGGCGGAGAAGCAGGTATTAGTGCGGATAACATTCACGCACAGACGGAGCTTTCTGTTTATAGTGTCAGGGTTTTATTGGAAGCTGGACTTGGAATAGGTTTATTGACACTGGATGAAGGGAATTATATTTTAACAAGAGCCGGATACTTTATTCTTCATGATAAAATGACTATTGCCAACATGGACTTTACTCATGATGTATGTTATCAAGGTTTGTTTGATCTGGATAAATCCTTACTCTCTGGAAAACCTGAGGGATTAAAAATATTCGGAGACTGGAAAACGGTGTATGAAGCCCTCGCTCACCTTCCTGAACATATCAGAAAAAGCTGGTTTGCATTTGATCATTACTATTCCAGTGATTCATTTCCGGCTGTACTTGAGCATGTTTTCAGATCATCACCAAAAAAAATCCTCGATATAGGTGGGAATACCGGCAAATGGGCACTCCAATGTTTCGGACATTCAAAGGATATTCGTGTTGGTATTGTGGATTTACCCGGACAATTAAATATCGCGAAGGAAACTATTGCCAAAAATGGATTCTCTGACAGAGCTGAATTTTTTGAAGCGGATCTTCTTGATGAAAAATGTTCTCTACCGAAAGGTTTTGATGTAATCTGGATGAGCCAGTTTCTTGATTGTTTTTCTGAAGACGAAATTGTCTCTATTCTGAAAAGATGTTATGACGCATTAGATGAAAATGGACAGGTAATTATACTTGAACCATTGTGGGACAAGCAGACTTATGAAGTATCAGCATTCTGTTTACAGATGACCTCTCTTTATTTTACAGCGATTGCAAATGGTAACAGTCAGATGTATCATTCAGACTTGTTCACTCAACTTATCAGAAAAGCGGGATTTAGCTTCATTGAAAGAATTGATAAAATTGGTATTTGCCATTCTATGATGAAATGTCGGAAATAATTTAACCCTCACATGAACACCGAAAAAGTTGATGTATTAGTAATTGGTGCCGGACCTGCAGGAACTATTGCAGCCGCTTTGTTGCACAAACAAGGATTTAAGGTAAAGATTGTGGAAAAGGAAAAGTTTCCACGCTTTGTCATTGGTGAAAGTTTGCTGCCGCGTGTTATGGATCATCTTGATGAAGCCGGATTGCTGGAAGCAGTGAAGAAGGAAAAGTTTCAGGAAAAGTATGGTGCCAAGTTTGTACGTGGTGAGGAGATTTGCGATTTTAATTTCTCCGATCAGTTTTCAAATGGTTGGACATGGACCTGGCAGGTGCCCCGTGCACGGTTTGATCAGGTTCTTGCTGAAACAGTAGCGGCAAAGGGAGTCTCAGTTGAATTTAAGAGTACGGTTACGTCCATTAAATTTTTCGGCACGGATTCGAGTACAACAGTTGTAGATCAGGATGGAAAAGAGAAACAAATTGAAGCTCGTTTTATTATTGATGCTAGTGGTTATGGTCGTGTGATTCCCCGTATGTTCGACCTGGATAAGCCATCAAACTTTGAGTCAAGAAAAACCTGCTTCGCTCATTTTAAAGATGATCAGAGACCTGAAGGAGTGGATGGAAACAGGATTACCATAATTGTACACGATCCAAGAACCTGGATATGGATAATTCCATTTTCTAATGGGAATACTTCAGTTGGCTATGTCGCGGATCCTGATTTTTATACTGACTTGTCCCTCGATCCCGTTGAACGTATGAAGGCTTTAATTGCAGCCGATGTAAATACCATGGAGAGGTTCGCCGATGCTGAGATGGTACTAGCACCAAGAAGTATTGAGGGGTATGCGATCTCTACGAAACAACTTTATGGAGAAGGTTACGTGCTGTGTGGTAATGCTACAGAATTTTTGGATCCTGTTTTTTCGTCCGGTGTAACATTTGCTATGGAGTCGGGTAATAAGGCTGCAAAATTAGTCGGTAGTTTTTTAAATAATCAGAAAGTTGACTGGCAGAAAGATTATACAGATTACATGATGCAGGGGATAAATACTTTCAGATCGTATGTTTTAGGATGGTATGATGGAACCCTGCACGATATATTTTTCTTTAAGGCTACTAATCCGGAGATTAAAAGACAGATTTGTTCTGTGCTTGCAGGATATGTTTGGGATATGGATAATCCATTTGTGAAGAAACATGATCAGTTGCTTCATACGTTGTCTAAAGTGATCAAGATTGAAAGTGCGGTTTAACGATGGAACAAATATTTGGAATCAGGAGTTTCGCGACTGTGAAAAATGGCAGGATCTTGTTGAATGGAGAACTCATAACAGAAACGAAAGAAAGCTCTTTTGACGAATGGATGGTAGAAGTGTATCGATCAATTAATTTATCTTATCCTAAATTTCATAAGATGGATCATTTATCGAAGTTGGGTTTTATTACCGCTGAGTTCTTACTAAGGGATCAAAAGCTGACAGACGAGTTTGAAGCGGATAAGATAGGGGTAGTTCTTTCAAATAGAAGTTCAAGTTTGGATACGGATCTTCGATATAACAGTATGTTGGAAAAGGGCGTTGCCAGTCCGGCAGTCTTCGTTTACACTTTACCCAATATTCTTATTGGAGAAATGTGTATTCGAAATAAATTTAAAGGAGAATCAATTTTTTTTGTTTCTGATAAATATAATATCAGCCAACAAGTTTCTTATATAAAATTAATGCTTGAGTCCGGTGTCGCGGATGCTTGTATCGGTGGCTGGGTAGAGTTGATGAATGATTCTTATGAATCTTTTCTCTACCTTGTAACAAAGGAGAAGTCGGTAACGACAAATACGTTTAATGAAGCCTCAATTTTAAAATTGTATAATCAAATCTAAAATACTCATGCAGGAATTAATGCAAAATCTGAAAGTGCAGATAGTAGAGCAGCTCAATCTGAAAGATGTAAAACCGGAAGATATTGGCGATGATCAGCCCTTATTTGTAGAAGGCTTAGGTCTCGATTCTATTGATGCTCTTGAGCTGATTGTGCTGCTGCAACAACATTATGGCATCAAGTTGACGAAAGCCGAAGAAGGACCGGAAGTTTTCAGATCTGTCACTTCGATGGCAAAATATATATTAGCCAATAAGAAGTAAATCAATGAGGGAATCTGTATTTCTTACCGGACTGGGAATTATTTCAGCTATTGGAAACGATATACAAGAAACGGTAGAGTCTTTCCGTAAGCATCGCTCAGGTATAGGCCATTGTCAATTCCTGGGAACTATCCACAAAGAAATTTTTCCGGTAGGAGAAGTGAAATTGAGTAACTGCCAGTTAGCATCCATCCACGGAATGGATGAAAGTTTGAGTAGAACGATTTTGCTAAGTTATCATGCCGCGAAAGCTGCCTCATCTACTATCCCTGATCTGAAAGGAAAGAAGTATCGCATGGGATTTATTTCCGGCAGTAGCGTTGGAGGAATGGATCGTACAGAACTGTTTTTTGAAGACTTTGTCAGGGATTCTGCAGGTGGAGATTTGAGAGATGTGATGAACCATGATTGTGGAAAGCCCACAGACTTCGTGGCAGAAAAACTCGGATTTAAAGACTTCGTGACAACGCTTAGCACTGCTTGTTCATCTTCCGCAAATTCTATAATGCTTGGGGCCCGTTTGATTAAATCAAACAAATTGGATATTGTTATTGCAGGTGGAGTAGATCCCCTCACTAAGTTTACTCTGAATGGCTTCAACAGCCTTATGATCGTTGACAGAGAGCAGTGCAGACCTTTGGATGAAAGCCGTGTTGGATTAAATCTGGGAGAGGGTGCGGCTTATGTTGTATTGATGAGCGAAAAATTGGCCAGAGAATTGAATGCGGAAATTTACTGTGAACTTTCCGGCTATGGGAATAGTAATGATTCCTTCCATCAAACGGCTTTATCAAATGAAGGGAACGGGCCATTTCTCGCGATGGAAGCCGCATTGAAGATGAGTAGCCTGATTCCATCGCAGATTGATTATATAAATATGCATGGAACAGGAACACAGAATAATGACATGGCCGAAGGAAACGCTGTTAAAAGAATCTTCAGTCCGGTTTACCCTAAACTCAGTTCTACAAAATCATTTACAGGTCATACTTTGGGTGCAAGTGGAGCCGTAGAAGCCGTTTTGTCTGCACTGGCCATAAAAAATGGATTTATTTATCCGAATTTTCAGTATAAAAATCAAATGATTGATTTGAATATTATTCCTGAAACAAAATTTCAGGAAGGACAGAAAATCACCAATGTGCTTTCGAATTCATTTGGCTTTGGCGGAAATTGTACCTCGCTCGTATTTTCAATGGTAAACTGAAATGGCTGTCTACATCAATGGTGCCGGAGTTATTTCACCTCAGAATTCATTGGGTGATATAAGAATGAGTGATCTGAAAAACCCATCACTTCCTC
>CAYHFJ010000015.1:0-36554 GCA_964355885.1 uncultured Flavobacteriales bacterium | reverse complement strand
AACAGAATCGCCTACCAGCACATTAAGGTTTCCCGGATTAAACGCAAAATTCTGAACTGAAATAATGTGATTTGCAGCAAAACTTTGGGCGGAAATGAAACCCAAAAACAATAATCCAAAAACTGATTTGTAAAATTTTTTCATGAGTGTACGATTTAAAATTATTTGTGCATAAAACTACTAATAAAAGTACAATACACACAATAGAATCAGGTGAATGTGAATAAAAAGGAGTTAAATGGGGAAAATCAGTTGTCAGTAAAACCAGGATTGGTGAAATCGAAATCCACTTTGCGTCCTGAAAAACAAATTAATCCTGAACTGCAATCCTGGATGGTTTATTAAAGCAATTCAGGCGGACAAAATAAAATGCTTACCCGTGAATGGTTTCCTTTTTTCCAAACTTACCAATAATTGACGCTTCAAAATCCAGAAACTCCTGCCAACGCTTATCTATATCCACCCCTTTTGCATACTTTTTTGCAAGACTAAGAAAAAGCGTATAATGTCCGGCTTCACTGATCATCAATTCTCTATAAAATTCACACAACTCAGGATCACTTAAATTCTCTGATAATACTTTAAACCTCTCACAACTTCGAGCTTCAACCAGGGCAGAAAATAAAAGACGATCTGCCAGAACAATTTCTCTGGAATGACCTTTTCGGATAAATGTGTTTAATTCAAATACATATTCATCACGTCGCTCCCTTCCAAGCACAAGATTTCTTTCCTTTATCTTTTCATGTACCATCTGAAAATGAGAAAGCTCTTCCCGCGCCAGTTCCAACATTGCGTCCACCAGCTCCGGTATGTCAGGGTAATTAACCACAAGATTAATGGAATTTGTAGCCGCTTTTTGTTCGCAGTAGGCATGATCCGTAAGAATTTCAGGTAAATTTTTCTCTACAATATTGACCCACCTCGGGTCTGTTGGTAATTTCAATCCCAGCATAAAGGTTACGTTTTATTTGAGTCAAACAAAGGTAATAAGGAATGTAAGAAAATACTTTTAAATAAAAAATATTTTCGTGGAGGGAAAGCAACAAATTCCGGCTTATATTTGTAAGAGGAATCATTGAATATCTTATGCCACCTTTAATTTTATACGGAGATAAACTTAGTGTCACGGTTACACGTGAATTCAAGCAACTGGTGAATATCAGTATCGCTGCCGGTAAGTTTATTCTTATACACCCTCATTATACTCTCATCCGGGAAGCCATGCGTCTGGATGTTATTGAGGATGTTCAGCTGGAGGATTTTGAGGTACATAACTGGCAATTCGAGCCGGGTGAAATGATCTCGTATGATATGCAGGAGGTTTTATTTTTCTATGCCTTACTCGAACTTAGTTGCAGAATATTTCTCTGCGATATAGGTGACGACCTGAAAGAAATGGCAATTGAGAACGGCGATACGAATGAAGAAGAGTTCAACCGGGTGCGTAGCTTCTATTTAAGACAAGCCGGAGAATTTCTTCAGAATATGAAGAACAGTTTTTCAGGAAAACATGAGTTTGAAAAATTGGTAACGAAAATAGAGCGGCTTAACCAGTCAGCTTGAAATTACACTCCGCATCCATTTAAAGAAGAATACCTGCCTACCTACTCTATTGCTTCGCGGGAACTGCTATAGAATCTGACTTAACAATTTTCTCTCTTGCCGGACCATTCAAAATGACTTGTGGTTTTAATTGATCAAACTGTTCTTGTGTAATCAGGTTTTTCTTCAACATGAAATTTGAAACAAGACGATAATAGTCTGCCAGATGAGGCTTCAACTGACCAAATTCATCGAAACTTGAACGATACCATTTAGGGTGTGGCAATAAATTAGCCAGAAAAATACTCTCGGCAAGATCCAATTGAGAGGGGTGCTTGGAAAAATAGAACTCAGCGGCCTCCCCGACCCCATAAATTCCAGGCCCCAGTTCAATTATATTCAGGTACACTTCGAACATTCTTGACTTCGTCACAATTCGATTGGATTCCAGCAGCCATACGATCAGTGCTTCTTCCGCTTTCCTGGCAACGGTTTTAGATCGTGTGAGGTATACATTTTTAACCAGTTGCATACTTATAGTACTTCCGCCTCTCTGAAACCTCCCGGCTCTAAAATTTGTGGCAATGGATTTCCGGAAAGCATCCTCATTGAAACCGTTGTGAAAATAAAAATTGCCATCTTCAGAGGTTAGAACGGCAGATTGAAATAAAGGAGAAATAGAATCAATACTTGTATAATAAGGATTCCCGGGACCCACTTCGAATGAACGTGAAAGACGATCGTTTTCATATACCGAATGCCAAAACGGTCCGCGGATCTTTGCCAGATTTCCATCTCCATATCTGGTCAGGTGAAAGCGCGATTTTTTCAGTGCTGAATTAAATACAACACTTTCCGGCTGAGAGGAATCCAAATGAAAATTGAGGGAGTATTCGAGTGTGCCATCAGCCTCAACATCACGAACGACCTCAAACATACCTTCCGGCAAAGAAAAGAAGAAGTCTGTCGCCTCAATGGGATTGGTATGAAACTGCATGTCTATAACTTTTGACTTGCCATTTTGAATCCGAACATAAGGCCGAATCGGGATACTGTTTAATTGAATAAACGATGCACTATCCAGTGCAATTGCATTTCCGGCTACTGATATTTTTGAATCGAAAACCAAACGAACAAATTTCACCGTGTCCTGAGATATCCTTTTATGATAGATCCTTAGATTCTGAGTTGAAAAATGTCCGGTAATATCCAGTTCCCTGTTTTCATACTGAAGATCATACAAAGCCAAATGAAGAGTATCAAAACTGCAATCAATGTTGAACAATGAATTCAAAATAGGCAAACTGTGTCGGGTTGCGGAGAGCGGGTAAAAAGTAACATCAAATGTCTCATGCTCTTGTGAAAACGCACCACTCCAGCTCCATTGAAAGCCACTATTTTCATCCTGAATTATTCCATCGAGTTTATCCTGATCGGCGACATAGGAAGGGATAAGAATCCTCTCATGAATTGAGTCGTTTTTAAATTCAAATTGAAAGTTCCGAACTTCAGCTTGCTGTGGAGCCAGATTATATACCTTTCGGATAACTCTGTTAAGTAGCGATGCATAATTCACTTCTGCCATAACAGTTTTAATTTCTGATGGTTTCTTTTTTTTGATCAACGAAGAATAGTTACAAAGTCCTGAATCACAAACCAGGTAAAACTTAGAATTAGCAAGGTAAAAGGATTCTATTTTAACATCGCCGGTCAGCAACGCAATCAAACCAGGTTCAATGCGAATGGAGTCTGCCACAAACAAGGCCGGTTTTTCAGATTGCGACACTTTAACACCCTGGAAAGAAATCGTTGACAGTCCATTAAAATTACTCTGGTTAATTAACAATTCTAAGTGGTATTCAGCTAAGAGTTTAGCTTGTACCTTGCGTATAATTAAATCAAGCACTAAACCCCTGAACAAAAAATACAAGATAATGCACCCGAGTACTACATACCCGAGAATGATCCCCGTTCTGAATAAAAAATGCTTATTAAACATCGCTTGATATTTCCAATGAGAACTAATTTGAGAAACAGAAAGGTAATACAAACAATTAAAACGAAAAGCAATGATACGAATTGAATCTCATTTCTGTAGCCAACATGAAATTCCTACCGTTGCTTGCCAATTCGAAGTATCCGGGAGCTTTCAGTAAAAGTTTATCTCAGTCTACTCATCACATTATGCGTATCTTGTCCCGAAATTAGATCATACACATTGATTCGTTGATAATTTCCTGTTCTACGATTAGTTTATATCTCTAAGGAGAGTATTTTAGGTCGCCGATTACAATTGATAATGTACAACAAAAAGCCAAACTTTCCTCGTATTTTATTTCTCTTTCTCCTCTTTCTACACCTTGGATCAGCTTCGCTATTCGCGGGAATTGATCCACCCGGAGTATTGAAACCATCTCATCTTTCTGAATTAAAAATGGTTCGGGATAAGGCCACGGATAAAGCGACTCAGAACCTGAACAGATATGCCATCGATCACCTTCAATCGTATGAATCGTTGTTGGACTCATTCAGTATGATTGAACTCAGAGATTCTATTTCTTTGCTTGAACAGGAATATAATCGATCAACGGGAGGCCGAATTGATGAGTTGGCAAAGAACCGCCTGATAATACGAGAACTCACAAGTGCTAAGTCATCAAATCTTAGTCGCTATAATGGACTTCTCAAAAAAGCGGGAATCGCATTTTCCACATGGTTCCTGATTGTGATTATAGTGCTACAAATACGCAAAAGACACCTGCGCAATCAATCGATTCTGTTAAAGGAGAATACAACCATGTTTCAGGCAATGTTGTTAAGGGAAGAGCTTGGAAACAAATTCATTCTGGTGAACAAAAAATTACTTCCACATATCGAAAGCATAAGTAATTCCGCATCTAAACTTTTTCAGCATGTCAGGGATTCTTCCACGACGGCAAATACCGGTTCTGATAAATCTGTGAAGGCATCAACAATCATGGATGACTGCAAAGAATTGGACTCCTACGCGTTAACAGAATTAAAGAATTCCCGGTACATTCAGTTGGTTCAATCACAGCCATCTTCAGATAAAATTGAAGTTGACATTAATTCTATTTGTGAAACGGCTCTGGAAATTGTTAGCAGAGGTGCCTCCAATGGAATACCTGCAGACAATTTAATGGTGACAAAGGATCTTGAGAAAAATCTTCCAAAAATTCAGGTGATTCCTGAATCCATCAATGCCTTGTTACTGAATATTCTCAACAACGCTTTTCAGGCTGTCAAAATAAAATGTGATGAGGGAATTAAAGGTTATCAGCCTAAGGTGATCCTGAGTACCCGAATTCTACCCCGATTCCTTCAAATAAGGATCCGTGACAACGGAGATGGAATTCCCAAAGAACAACTGGAAAAAATTCTTTCGGAATTCTATTCGTTACGTCCTCTGGAAACCGGCGCAGGTCTCGGTTTATCAGACAGCCATCAGCTCCTTGGAGAACCACACAAGGGCGAGATGCGTATTGAAAGTGACACCACTGAAGGGACTAATGTTTATATTAAATTCTTTTTATAATCGAAATGAAAAAGGTTCTACCCCGATTCTTATTTGCATTCCTGTTCAGTTTGATTTTCATGTTTGAATCATCTGCACAAGACCTTTATAATTTAGAGGAGATTAGTAAATCCGCAAAAACGGCATATATCAAACCTGATGCGCTCGACAGACTAATGATTCAACTCAGCTCTCTGGAAAGCGGGATTCAACCTGAGCAAGAAGCACTTCTGCTGGAAACATATCGAATCATATCGCAACAATATATTGCAAATAACCATTTCAGTCAGGCTTATAAGGTATTTATCATACTGGTTGACTACAAAGAAGGTGCTATTGCCAGAAATTTCATGCGCACTATAGACAGCACAAAAAAGAAAATAGAAGTACGGCGATTAAACGATGGTACAGAACTTATGAATTTACAAAATCAGGTTCAACAATTACAAATTGACAATGATCTGTTAATCAGTAAGAGGCTCAATTTTAAAAAATATTTTTCATTTATCATTATTGTTTTAAGTAGCATTTTTGCCTTAATGTTGGGCAAAACTGCTTTGAAACTAATTAAAATACGTTCACAATTAAAGGAGAACAAAGAGAAAATGAAAGCTGCACACCGCGTTGCAACAATTGGAGCATTTTCTAAAGGTATAGTGAGTGAGGTCAGACAAAAAACAGGACGTATGGAAGATCTTACTCAAAAAATCACCACAGCACTAACTGCACTTGCAACAGGAGACAAACGCGATCTTGAATTAACAGGCGAGATAAGGATTCAATGTAAGGAGATAATTAAAGATCTCAATGCATCGGGAATTGATGCGTAGAACTTATGAAAGACAATACACATACACCTGTTATTTGTATTGGCACCTCTCTGGTTGATTTAAACTTTCGGCTAATTTCATCTCCCATACTCCATACATCAAATCCATCTTCACTATTTAGAAGTCCGGGTGGAGTGATGCGAAACATCGCGCATCATTTAGCACTTTTAGGGAATGAAGTAGAATTGATTTCTCTTTTTGGAAATGATTCAGATGGCTTGTGGCTCAAGGAAATCTGCAGGCAGGCAGGTATCGGATTAAGTCATTCAGAAACCTGCGATGAATCTACAGGTACCTATGCATCCGTGATTTCCCCTGATGGAGATTTAACAATCGGTGCTGCGGCAGCCGCAATTAATTTAGGACTTGACATTCCATTTCTTGCCGGGAAATCAGCGGTAATTAAAGCTGCTTCCTTGGTATTAGCGGATTGTAATTTGTCAACGGATGCTTTACGTTGGCTGATATCCTTTTGTGACAGTTATAATCTCCCATTAATAATTGAAACCGTTTCTGTCGCAAAAGCGGAACGGCTTCACCAGGCATTACCGGGAAATATTTTGATGATCAAACCTAACCTGGAAGAAATTGAAGTCTTTGGAGGAAAACCCGGCTCCACTCTTCCTCCTGAAGAAAGAATTGCTTTTCTCCATAGAAATTCTGTACGGTACGTATGGCTCAGTAAGGCTGATGAAGGTTCAATTCTTTCAGATGGCTCTAAATTCTGGACACTCAATGCTCCGGACATCATTCTAAAAGATTCCACCGGTGCAGGCGATGCAGCCACTGCGGGATGGGTACATGCCTACCTTCAAGGCAAAGACCCTCTCACCTGCATGCGAACAGGACACGCAGCAGCTGCAGCTATTTTAGAAACGGAAGGTGCGGTACGTGATGATCTTTCCAAAGAACTTTTACAATCGTATCTTGCCAAAATATAATTTCTGATGGCCCGCTCACTTTCAACTTCCGCTTCTATTAAAATTAGTGATGAGGTCAGTGCTGCGCTTAAAGAAAGAAAAGCGGTAGTGGCATTGGAGTCTACAATTATTGCTCATGGAATGCCTTATCCACAAAATGTTGAAACAGCAAAAGAAGTTGAATTATTGATACGGAAAGAAGATGCGGTTCCCGCTACAATTGCAGTTCTAAATGGCATCATTCACGTTGGATTGGATCAGGCAGAGCTGGAAACATTAGGCAGAAAAGAAAATGTATGGAAAGTGAGCATACGGGATCTTGCATACGTCGTCGCCGGAAAACTTGATGGCGCGACTACAGTTGCGGCTACCATGAGAATTGCTAAAATGGCAAACATCTTTTTTTTTGTAACCGGCGGTATTGGAGGAGTTCACCGGGAGGCTGGACAAACCATGGACATATCAGCCGATCTGACTGAAATGGCAAAAACAAATGTGGCTATAATTTCCGCAGGTGTTAAATCCATATTGGATATAGGATTGACTCTCGAAGTAATGGAAACACTAGGTATTCCGGTAATTACACTTGGACAGGATGAATTTCCAAGTTTTTATTCCCGTAAAAGCTCCTTTTTATCTCCTCTTCGGATGGATACTGAAAAAGAGATAGCCAATATGCTCCGAACAAAATGGGATCTCGGACTTGAAGGTTCTGTCCTGATAGCAAATCCAATTCCTTCAGAATACGACATCCCACATGAAATTATTGAGAAGAAAATAACAGAAGCTTTAGGCTTAGCCAAACAAAAAGGAATATCAGGAAAAAGTGTTACGCCTTTTATTCTGGAGCAAATGGCTCTTCTTACAGAAGGGAATAGTTTAAAGGGTAATATCGCGTTGGTTAAAAACAATGCAAGTGTCGGGGCAAGAATAGCTGTTGAATTTGAAAAACTACGCTACCATTAAGATTTGGAGATTTAACTTTCCGGTTTAAAACTGAGAGATTGTTTTCCGAATGATGCTTATACATTCCATCAATTGTAATTCAGTCATTATAAGTGGTGGTGCAAACCGAACAATATTCCCATGAGTAGGCTTGGCTAAAAGTCCATTTTCTTTAAGTGCCAGACAAAGATCCCATGCGTCTTTCCCCTTGTAGGCTTTTATCACCATGGCACAAAACAAACCCTTCCCTCTCACGAGTTCAATCATTTCGTGCTGAATACTTTTCAATTCACCCAATAATATTTTACCTAATCTCGCCGCGTTTTCTGCAAGCTTCTCTTCTTTTAAAACCTTTAATGCTTCTATGGCGACACGTGCCGCGAGGGGATTTCCTCCATAAGTGCTGCCATGTTCACCCGGCTTAATACAAAGCATTATCTCATCATCTGCAAGAACAGCTGAAACCGGAAGTAAGCCACCGGATAATGCCTTTCCAAGTATTAAGATATCCGGATGCACATCTTCATGATCACATGCAAGCATTTTACCGGTGCGACAAAGACCACTTTGAATTTCATCAGCAATCAAAAGGACATTTTTCTTTTTGCAAAGTAATGCAGCTTCACGGAGAAATCCATCATCAGGAATTATTACACCTGCCTCACCTTGCACAGGTTCAACCAGGAACCCGGCTACAGCAGCGTCCTCCAATGCCTTTTCCAATGCAGACAAATCATTATAAGGAATTTTTATAAAACCGGGAGTATAGGGCCCGAATCGGCTGTTTGAATCCGGATCTGTGGAAGCAGAAATAATTGTAATCGTTCTTCCGTGAAAATTTCCTTCACATACAATTATCTTGGCGGTACCATCAGCAATACCTTTTTTATCATAAGCCCAACGACGGCATAACTTCAGGGCTGTCTCAACACCCTCAGCACCACTGTTCATTGGTAATACCTTATCGTATCCAAAAAATTCAGTGATGAATTCTTCATACTCTCCAAGACAATTATTATAAAATGCCCTGGAAGTTAAAGCCAATTTTCCCAACTGATCAACTAATGCGGCAACAATTCGAGGGTGATTATGTCCCTGATTCAGTGCAGAATAAGCGGATAAAAAATCAAAATAACGCTTTCCCTCAACATCCCAGACAAATACTCCTTCTCCTCTTTCAAGTACTACAGGAATGGGGTGATAATTGTGCGCACCATACCGATTTTCCTTCTCGATAAAAGCGTCCGTCAGATTCTTATCTGCAATAACTGGTTTCATACTAAATGTCTTATAGGACAAATATAAGCATAGAAAGCAGCAATTACCAATAAGTTCAAGCCTATTCTTATTGATACTTAATGTGAAATATCGAATATCAATACTAATTTCGCAAACAGATGGAAACAAACACAAATGAATTCTTACTTGAAAATGTATGTATCACCGATACAGCTGAAAACGGCCATGGTGTTGGAAGAGTTGACAATATTGTCGTATTCGTGGAAGGGGCGGTTCCCGGCGATGTTGTAGATGCGCATGTATATCGAAAAAAGAAAAAATTCAAGGAAGCCAGAGTAGTTCGTATCGTTGAGGCTTCACCAGATCGCATTGAACCGGTTTGTTCTCATTTTGGTACTTGCGGCGGCTGCAGATGGCAACATTTAAATTATGAAAAACAACTTTTCTATAAGCAGAGACAAGTTGAAGAAGTCCTGAAACGTATAGGTAATATTCCGACTCCTCATGTATCTCCAATACTAGGTTCCACAACTCCCTATTTCTATAGAAATCGTCTTGATTTTTCCTGCTCAAACAAGCGGTGGCTCACTAAAAATGAGCTGGATGCGGGAATTCCCATGAAGGATGATGTAATTGGTTTTCATGTTCCCGGACGTTTTGATAAAATTCTCAATATCGACAGATGCTATCTTCAGGATGAACTGAGCAATAAAATCAGGAATGAAGTAAAGCGATTCTCCATTGAAAATGAATTTGGTTTTTTTGACGTGATTGAACAAGAAGGATTTCTTCGCGACATCATCTTTCGTTCAACTTCTACCGGAGAATGGATGGTGATAGTAATTTTCAAGGATGACCTTAAAAAAGAACGCGAACTCTTAATGAATCATCTTGCAAAATCTTTTCCTGAAATTACATCGCTATTGTACATAATCAACCCCAAACGAAATGCCACTATTTTCGATCTCTCAGTAAATGTTTTTTATGGCAGGGATCATATCTATGAAGAGATGGAAGGGCTGAAGTTTAAAATCAGTGCGAAGTCTTTCTATCAAACTAATTCAAAACAAGCTTTTGAACTATACAAAATTGCCCGAAAGATGGCCGCGTTGACCGGAAAAGAAATAGTTTACGATCTATATACAGGAACAGGGACTATAGCCAATTTTATTGCAAGGAATGCCGGAAAGGTTATTGGTATTGACAATGTTCCTGACGCGATTGAGGATGCAAAAGAAAATTCGCTTTCAAACGGTATTCAGAACACCGAATTTTTTGCGGGTGATCTGAACAAAACATTAAATGCCGAATTCATACAACAACACGGGAAACCGGAGGTAATCATCACCGATCCGCCGCGCTCCGGTATGCATCCCGAGGCGGTCATGAAACTTGCAGAATATTCTCCCTCAAGAATCGTTTATATCAGTTGTAATCCTTCTACACAAGCAAGGGATATTGCATTATTAAATGAAAAATACACAGTTTCAACGATACAGCCGGTGGATATGTTTCCTCAAACCACACATGTGGAAAATGTAATTTTATTAAATTGCAAAGATGAAAGTCGCACCAGATAAAATCTGCAATTCAATTCTTGCTACGTGCCTGTTGATTTTCCTGAATATCTGCTCCCTGACTGTATTGAAAACATCAGGACAAATTGCCATGAGTTACGAAGACGATCCTGAACAGCAACAATTAGAATGGTGCTTTAAATATTCTAATCTTTTGGGTTATGATGTAGCTTATATCGCGAATCCGAGACTGTATGATAACCTGTGCGAATGGTTAGGTACACCGTACAAGTATTCAGGGCAAGGGAAGAACGGGATAGATTGTTCAGGTTTAGTGTGTAGGTTAATGCAAGCCGCTTATAACATCGAATTACAAGGCAGCTCGAGAGAATTATACAAAAAAGTGGAGAGTATTAAGAAAAACGACTTACGGGAAGGAGACCTGATCTTTTTCAAAATCAGAAAGGGGAGAATTTCACATGTGGGCGTTTATCTGGGGAAAAATAAATTTGTGCACGCCAGCAGCAGCTCAGGTGTCATCATCAGCGACCTTGATGAAGCCTATTATAAAAAATATTATTATTCTGCAGGACGCTTGTTAAATTAATAAATTATGCAAGTCATTTTATCCGAACCAGAACAATTGAAATCAATTCCCCGATTCTAACACAACTATTTATGGAACAGAGTGCAACTCTCCTACTCGATCAAAAACAAATTGAACAAAGAATCAATCGCCTTGCTTATCAAATTTTCGAGGATAATGCGGACGAAAAAGAGATTATTCTTGCAGGCATCCTGAGCAATGGATATCTCGTTGCCGAAAGACTTCACGTCGTTTTAAAAAACATTGCAAAATTTTCGATCAGACTTATAGAAGTCAGCATTGACAAAAAAAGTCAGGTAGATCAGGAAATAATTATTCCTATGAAACGCGAAGAACTGAATGGCAAGGTGATTATACTCATCGATGATGTACTGAATTCAGGAAAAACGATGATGTATGCACTGAAACCTTTTCTCAGCGCGGATATTAAAAAAGTACGAACAGTGGTTCTGGTTGACCGTAACCACCGCCGTTATCCTATCGCTATTGATTTTTCAGGATTAACATTATCAACTACGATGCAGGATCATGTTTCTGTAGAATTTACAAAGGAAAAAGTGGCAGCTTATCTCACTTAAATTCTGAATCTGTGATCTTTTTAATGAGTGATTTAATATCAAGATCTCCCCCATCAAAAATAATTTTTGCCCGGTTATAATACTCTTCTCTTTGCTTCAATTGCTCTGATATTTTCACCCCCAGTTGCTCCCTGTTCATGTCCTTTAGAAGAGGACGATTAGCCCTATCCTGACTAAGTCGTTGAATTAACATTCCTTCGGGTACTTTAAGGTAAACAGTTAGTCCCTTGCTATTCATCCAATCCATGTTGTCGAAAAAACAAGGCATTCCACCTCCTGTCGCAACTATACAATCTGATTTTTCTTGTAAGGCTCTGAGTGTTTTCCTTTCCAGAACTCTGAAATTTTCTTCACCTTCTTTACTGAATAATTCAGAAACAGACAGCCCGGATTCCTCTTCTATGATCTTATCTGTATCAAAAAATTCATAAGCCAGTTTCCGTGCAATAAGCTTGCCGGTTTTGGTTTTACCGCTACCCATATAGCCCAAAAGAAAAACGATCATCTTTCCTGAATTAAAGACTTACTCCTTCTTTGCATCAAGTTTTCTCATACGGATATTCAGGATCTCAACAAGTAAAGAAAATGCCATTGCAAAATAAATATATCCTTTATCAATATGATAATGGAAACTTTCTACGATTAACAACATACCAATACAAACCAAAAATGCCAGTGCTAACATTTTTAAGGTTGGATATTTATTTATGAAATTACTTACATAAGGGGCGAACAATAACATCACAATCATGGAGATAATTACCGCGGTAATCATCACTGTGAGATCCCGGCTCAATCCAACCGCCGTTAAAATTGAATCGAAAGAAAATATAATGTCAATTATAGTTATCTGAAGTATTGCCTGAGTAACGGTAAGCTTTTTTTCCACCGGTTTGCCTGTCACCTCATCGTGACTCCGCAATTTGTGATAAATTTCCCGAACAGTTTTATAAACAAGAAATACTCCGCCCGCGAAGAGGATGAGATCTCTGCCACTCGGTTCCAGAGGCCCAATTTGAAATAATGGATCCGTAAGATGTACAAGCCAGGATATACCAAGCAGCAGTAAAACACGAAATACCATGGCCATCATAAGACCGGCAGTTCTCGCTTTTCGTTGATCCTTCAAAGGAAGATAACTACACAATATGGCAATGAAGATGATATTGTCAATCCCTAAAACGATCTCAAGCATGACCAAGGTGACTAGGCCAACCATTCCTTCAACGGAGAAAATTTCAAGAAGCATTCCGGCAGTAATTTAGGTTTAAAGTGAAGTGTTTTGTGAAACCTGAAATACCATCTAAACAGATCCGGCTAACTGATTCAATCTGGAATAAGAATAAAAAGCCCATGGTTATTATATGCATTTTCATCCAATTTTTGATGAAAATTTTAAGAAACAATTTCAAATTTTCCGGATTACCGATTTTTGAACATCTAGCACCTGCTTCAAAATCAGGAGCTGAGAGTATGAAAACGGTCTCGAATTCTTTAAAATTGAGCCGCAAATGTATTAAAATTATAAAGGATTGAAGAATGAAAATGTAAAAAATCCACTAAAACGGATGAAATGTCAATCATTTTAAACAATTGAACAAAACATCTCAACGGACTTTCAACTTTTTCCTTAGCAAACTTCACTAATCCATAAAAAAATCATTGATCCGAATCATTTTTAAGCATGTCGTGATCCCAGCCTTTAACAATTAAGCAAAATCTTACAAAGTGTTCTCATGATGGGTATTTAAGAGCCTTTCATTTGCCGGGAGTGTAGTTTTATCAATGTATAAAAATGAGTTGGAAAGAGTCTAATCCTTCTTCTCTTTTTTATACAAAACCAGCATGACACAAAAACTACATCTGAATCGTACGGTATGGATTGCTCTGATGATGATGGCTTTGTTCGTAAAAACCGGATCTGCCAGCCATACCATGGGTGCTGATCTCACCTACGAATGCCTTGGAGGAAACACCTACAAGATTACTGTATCATTTTACCGGGACTGTATAGGTATCGCTGCACCGCCAAGTCCGTATGTCACAATCAGTTCGGCAAGTTGCGGTCAGAATATTGGTGTAACAACTTATCCTCGCGCGGGAACGGGTCAGGAGGTCACACCTGCCTGCTCTAGTTCTGTTACAACTTGTAACGGTGGAAGTTTTACAGGAATTCAGGAATGGGTTTACGATGGCATAATAACCTTACCGGCACAATGTACTGACTGGGTATTCAGCTATTCCTTATGTTGTCGGAATGCGGCTATCACTACAATAAATAACCCGGGAACAAGTACTTTCTATATCTATTCTACATTAAATAATGTTATCACTCCTTGTAACAGCTCACCGGTATTCAGTAACAAACCGGTTCCCTTTCTGTGTCTTGGACAACAATATTGTTTCAATCATGGTGCATACGATCCGGATGGAGACTCGTTGGTGTATGAGTTAATTACTCCGAAGCAAACTGCAGGTGCCAATGTTAATTATATGGCACCCTACAACGCGGCTAACCCCTTAAACTCCGTCCCGGGAACTACATTTAATACTGTCACAGGTGATATTTGCTTAAACCCGCAAAATCTGGAAGTCACAGTGATGGCCGTCTTGGTTAAAGAATATCGCAATGGTGTATTAATCGGTTCCGTAGAAAGAGACTTGCAATTAACTGTAATGAATTGTGCAAATAACCTTCCATCATTGACCGGTATTAACGGAACCACTGATTTTTCAATTACAATTTGCGCTAATCAGGCAACTTGCTTTGATATCTTTTCCATAGATCCGGATGCGGGACAAAATTTACAGGTAGCATGGGACGATGGAATTGCAGCTGCAACATTTACTACTACAAGTACTTCGCGACCAACCGGAACTTTCTGTTGGACACCAACCAGTGCTGATATTGGCAGTTCAAACATTTTTACTGTCCGGGTAATAGATGATGCTTGTCCTTACTTCGGTAGTCAGATCTATTCATATACTGTAAATGTAATTGGGATTACGGTTAATGCGGGTCCGGATGAAGCGATATCCTGTAGCGATTTCGCGACACTAAACGCAAGTGCAAGTGGTGGTGGCGGAACATATACCTATTTATGGAATAACGGCGCAACAACAAACTGGATTACTGTTGGTGCAGGTACCTATTGGGTGACCGCAAGCGATGGTACGTGTACTGCAACGGATACTGTAGTGGTTACCATGCCATACATTCCTGTCGCGCAATTTACTAATTCAACCACAACGTGTATAAATATTCCGGTGAGCTTTACTGATCAATCAACAACTCCGGGAGGTATTATATGGAGCTGGAACTGGAATTTTGACGATGGAACTTCATCTACCTTGCAAAATCCGACACATCTCTTTCCAGGAGCCGGAACATATGATGTGACTCTGATAATTGAAAACACTCTTGGTTGCAGAGATACCATCGTGCATCAGGTTAATATTCAAAATCCTCCATTAACAGATTTCACTTTTGCAAATACTTGTGTAGGTTCATCGGTATCCTTTACAGATCAAAGCACACCGGCAGGAACTATTACTTTCTGGAATTGGAATTTTGGAGATGGCAATACGTCTACTCTTCAAAATCCTTCCCATATATATTCAACTACCGGCACATTCACAGTCACCCTGATAGCAGGTAATGCATCAGGTTGCATTGATACAGCTATTCGTATAGTTACTATTCACTCGCTTCCTGTTGCAAATGCCGGAACCGATCAGTCTGTTTGTTCAGGTTCTTCCGCAACACTAACCGCTTCCGGTGGGACTGGATATACCTGGCAACCCGGAGGATCGACTTCAGGTACTATTGTAGTTAATCCATCAACAAGCACTCCCTATGTCGTGACTGCAGGTGATGCCAATGGTTGTTTTGACACAGATACAGTTTGGGTATCTGTACTTCCATTACCTCTTGTGAATGCGGGACCTGATGTATCATCTTGTTCAGCATCTACTGTAACCCTTACAGCGAATGGTGCCGGTTCTTATACATGGCTTCCTGGTGGTTCTACAAATGGAACTATTACGGTGAATCCTTCAACTTCTACAAATTATACTGTCATAGGTACAGGTACAAATGGTTGTACCGCGAGTGATGTGGTTCGTGTGAATGTTAATACTCTTCCAATAGCATCGGCGGGACCAGATCAAAATATTTGCCTGGGCAGCAATGCAACGCTTACGGCGAGTGGTGGTGGCACCTACTCCTGGACTCCCTCCGGAGGTACAAATTCTACTATTACAGTCAATCCCGGAGGAACAACTACCTATATAGTTAGCGTTACAAATGGATCGGGTTGTTCGAACAGTGATAGTGTGAATGTTATTGTGCACAATCCTCCGACACTTACACTTCAGGATGCATTCTTGTGTACAGGATCAACCGCCATTCTCGATGCGGGCTTTACAGGTGGCACATACTTATGGACTCCAACCGGTGACACAACACAAACAATTAGTATTTCAACCGGAGGATCCTATGGGGTTACAGTAACGAACATGTATGGTTGTGTTTCAACAGCGACCGCCACAATAACGATGGGTACTGCTATCGCTATTAACCTTGACGATGCATCTTTTTGCCAGGGTGACAGTGCAGTTCTCGATGCAGGTTATCCGGGTATGGATTATCTATGGACAACCGGTCAAACAACCCAAAGCATTACAATTTACGCAGCGGGATCCTACGGCGTAACGGTGGATGACAATTCCGGATGTACAGGATCAATTACAGTAAACGCTCAGACAAATCCTATTCCTGTCGCTAATTTCACAACCAACTCCGCATGCGCGGGAAATCTAACAACATTCACGGATGTATCCACGATAGGTTCAGGCGTAATTACAAACTGGTCATGGGATTTTGGTGACACAGTTTTCTCATCCTTACAAAATCCAACGCATGTGTACAATACGCCAGGAAGTTATACAGTTGAACTTACTGTAACCAGTGCCGACGGTTGTAATCATACTATTACAAATTCAGTTACAGTCAATCCGTTGCCGGTGGCTAACTTCAGTTCAGGTACAGCCTGTGAAGGAGCACCTATGACTTTCACAAATACTTCTACGGTAGCAAGTGGTATTATCACAACCTATGCATGGACTTTTGGTGATGCTACAAGTTCCGCGGCTCAAAACCCAACACATCTGTATACAGGATCAGGAAACTTCAATGTCAATCTTATAGTGACAACTGCAGGAGGATGCGCACATACTATTACACGTACAGTTACAATTAATCCTTTACCTGTAGCCGACTTTAATGCATCAACAGTTTGCGCAGGTGCTGCAACAGTATTCGGAAACACTTCAAGTATCTCAACCGGATCTATCACGTCACATTCATGGGACTTTGGAGACACCTATACATCAACTCAAGGCTCACCTTCTCACAGCTACACAGGTTCGGGGACGTATTCTGTGCGCTACATCACTACTTCCGGTTTAGGATGTTCGGATACTATTGTGAAATCGGTGGTAGTGAACGCACTTCCGCTTGCAAATGCAGGCAGTGATCAAACTATTTGTACAGGCAATACCGCAACTCTCACAGCAAGCGGCGGGTCTGCTTATCTCTGGACCCCGGGAAGTTCGACTGCATCAATTATTACGGTGAATCCCATAAGCAATTCGGTCTACACAGTAAGAGTAACAGATGCTAATTCATGTACCTCAACAGATATTGTGAATGTATATGTTAATGCGAATCCATTAATTTCAGCGGGTCCTGACAGAATACTTTGTACAGGAAGTTCAGTAACTCTAACAGCAAGTGGTGGTGTTTCATATTCATGGAATCCCGGTGCATCAACAACCGCGAATATTTCAGTGAATCCAACAGGCAATACAACTTACGTTGTTACAGGTACAGATGCGAATGGCTGTGTCTCCGTGGACACAGCGGTAGTAACTGTTAACCCACTACCCCTGATCAACCTTGGCCCTGACTTATCAATTTGTTCAGGCTCAACCATTGCTTTAACAGCTCTGGGAGCGAGTACTTACTCATGGAATCCGGGCGGAGCGAATACCGCGACTATTTTGGTGAGTCCATTGGTAAATACCAATTATATCGTAACAGGATCAAGTGCAAGTGGATGTATACAAAGAGACACCATAACAGTTAATGTTAATCCGGTTCCGGTTGTAAATCTCTTCCCGACTTTTATTTGTCCCGGATTCAACACAATACTCGATGCCGGAAATCCGGGATCAGCCTTTGCATGGTCTACTGGAGAAACAAGTCAATCAATAAATGTAAGTGACTCCGGAACCTATACTGTTGTTGTAACAAGTTCAAATGGTTGTCCTTCGATGGGAACTTCTGTAGTAACAATTGGAAACACACTCACCTCTACTCCGGTGACAACAAATATTTGTGATGGTAACAGTGCTACACTTCAGGCAGGAAACCCCGGAAGTACGTACAGCTGGTCAAATGGTTCAACAGCATCTTCTATAACAGTTTCAACTCCGGGAAATTATTTTGTGACTATCACAGATGCAAACGGTTGTACAGGTACCTTAATGCATACACTAAATGTAAACCCCAATCCGGTTACAGATTTCAGTGCGGCTCCAAACTGCGCGGGTACTGATATCAGTTTTAATAATCTGTCTTCAATTTCATCAGGAAGTATTCAATCCTATAATTGGGATTTCGGTGATACAAGTTTTTCAACTATTTCTCAACCAATACATGCCTACACAAGTGCAGGAACCTATCAGGTTGCCCTGACAATTACAAGTGCCAGTGGTTGCAGTACTTCAGCCACTAGAAACATTGATATATATCCGCGACCAATTGCCGCGTTTAGCAGTCCTGCAGTTTGCGAAGGTGTTAATTCAGTTTTTTCTGATGCCTCTTCAATCAGTTCAGGTACTATTACAAGCTGGAACTGGAATTTCGGTAACGGAAATATTGCCGCGACCAACTCTGTTAATCATACTTACTCGGCTTATGGAAATTATACTGCCACATTGATCGTGACAAGTGATCGTGGATGTATTGATTCGATACAACAGAATATCCAGATTCACAGACCACCGGTCGCTGATTTTATAGGAACTGATGTCTGCGCTAATGCACCTATTCAATACACAAATACTTCAACATCGGGAGCCGGTTCCATTCTCTTCTATGCATGGAACTTTGGAGATGGAAATTCAGGGAATTCGGCAAGCCCGATACATAGTTATAATTCCGCCGGAAGTTATAATGTATCCTTGAGTATTACCTCAAGTTTAGGTTGCACTGACAGTAATAATACCATAGTGACAATTTATCCGATTCCCGCGGCCAATTTTACAGTTGACCCAACTTGTGAAAATTCAGACGCGGTATTTAGTAACACAAGCAGTATTAGTGCAGGTTCTATAACAAATTACTATTGGAACTTTGGTGATAATTCAAGTTCCAATCTCGTGTCTCCTTTACATACGTATACATCCGCGGGAAACTATCAGGTTGATCTTATCACAACATCTGATAATGGATGTCGTGATACTATTCAAGGAATGTTGATAATAGACCCTCTGCCAGTAGCAAATTTCACTGCCGTAAATGTTTGTGCAGATGCTCCTGTTGAGTTCCTTGATTTGAGTAGCATCAGTACAGGAAGCATTAACTCCTGGGCATGGGATTTTGGAGATGGAACCGCATCTTCATCAGATGAACCGGTACACATTTATAACTCACCGGGGTCTTATGTCGTGACCTTGACTGTTACTTCCTCTGAAGGTTGTTCGGCTTCATTCACTTCAAACGTAAATATCTATCCAAATCCTTCCGCAGCCTTCCTTTCAAATAACGTTTGCCTTGGTAATGGTAGCGTATTCATCAATCAATCCGATGTAGCGGGTGGAATCGCATTCTATAACATGTGGTCATTTAGTGATGGAACACAATCAACACAAACAAGTCCATTGCATACGTTTACTTCGTCCGGAACCTATACCATTCTCCTGACTGTAACATCAGTAAATGGTTGTATGAGCACTGCAACACAAACATCAAGGGTATACATTCCTCCTACTACTTTATTTATTGCACCAGATGTATGTCATGGTGCTGTGACCAGATTTGATGACAATTCATACTCACAGGATGGACATATTGCGACATGGTTATGGAATTTTGGTGATGGATCTATGTCCACAGAAGGTAATCCTTCTCACCTGTATACCGGTACAGGTAAATATAACGTCAGCCTGACAACAACAAGTTCATTCGGTTGCAGTAGTCCCTATGAAGATACACTGGAAATTTATACCAAACCTGTTTCACGCATTCAAACAGCAAATGTTTGTGAAGGAATCGATGTTGAGTTCATCAATACAACCATCAATAACACCGGAACGAACATCAGCTATCTGTGGGATCTTGGAAATGGATTTACATCAGCGGACTCTTCCCTAATCTACAATTTCGATCAACCGGGAACCTACGATGTGACTTTAACCGCGACTTCTTCTTTCGGTTGTTCAGATACACAGTTAAAACGCCTGATGGTATACCCAAATCCACAAGTCGAATTCGCCGGTAGTAATGTTTGTTTAAATACAAACACATCTTTTGCGAATACTACCTCCGTACAATCTGGAACAATCCAATCCTATACATGGAGTTTTGGTGATGGTACCGGTTCTTCACAGAAGAATGCGATCCATCAATATCCTGCTCCGGGAACTTATCAGGTAAATCTGACAGCAGTTACTGACTATGGCTGCGTAAATAGTTATACCAACGAAGTTCTCGTATATCCGAATCCTACAGTGATCTTTGCGGCAGGATATCAGGGATGTGCTCCGATAAGTGCAAACTTCAACAGTAATTCTGTGATTACATCAGGAACTATTACCGGCTGGTTATGGAATTTTGGGGATGGAGCGGTTTCTACGAATCAGAATGCTCAACATATATTTACTCAAGGCGGAAATTATGATGTGAGTTTAACGGTTGTCTCTGATATGGGATGCCAGGCTGCTTACACCCAATCAGGATCTGTCAGAGTTTTTGCTCAACCGATAGCAAACTTCACAGCAGATCCATTGATCGGATCGAATCTCTCACCTACTATTCACTTTACGAACTTATCTCAAGGATTTACTTCTTATGTATGGAATTTCGGTGATGGTACTTCTACAAATACCGATCTGAACCCTATCCATACGTTTGCCGATACAGGAATTTATTCAGCCCAATTGATCACTGTAAATTCTTATGGTTGTCGTGACACCATCATGCGCAGGATAGAGATCAGACCACATTCAACCTTATTTGCTCCGAATTGCTTTACACCGAATGGAGATGGCAGTAACGATATGTTCAGACCCTATTTCACAAACATGACAAATATCCAGGTTTGGATCTTTGACAGATGGGGATTACTGCTGACTAACTGGGATGGACTCGAAGGAAACTGGGATGGATATTATAATGGAGAAAAATGCCAAGAAGATACTTATGTATATAAAATCAAAGGTACAGGAGTTGACGGAAAATATTCAGAATGGGTAGGACACGTTAGTATAGTTTATTAAAATAGTGCGTTTGCTTTTTCGTGGTGTGTTTAGAAAGGCCCCTGGTTCGTAGCCGGGGGTCCTTTCTTTTTATGGACATTCCTTTCTATTGAAATCTCCAACCCGGAGGGTATACCGTCCGCGTGTATGGCCTTGTACGAGCCAGTGACCTCAAGTAGGCGATTTTAGGAGGAGTCCCGAAGATTGACCGGAGTTTTTTGAAATCTTCGAATAAATTGATCTGCTTGTCGTCACGAGGTGAAAATCCTGCAGAGTTAAATTCAGAGTATCGCATATTGTTATTTGATTGTTTATACATAGTACAATACAAGCAGAAACATTTCAATAATTATTGGTTTCAATGTGATAATTATAGGGTAAACGATGCACTGAGTGGGGTTAATGGAAAAAAAACTAAAAAAAGAGTATATATTTGCAACCATAAACTTATGATTGCTGGTTCCTGAATTCTGCGCTTCTCTCTTGCAAATATCATAACAACCATTGAAATTCCGGACAAATACTAATTAATAAAATGGACGAAGAGATCTTAACCCTGCTGAATAAATACGATCTTCCGCTTCCCAGATACACGAGCTATCCCACAGTACCATATTGGGATCACAAGACTCTCACCTTAGATTCCTGGAAACACTCAATCCTTGATACTTTTAAAAAAGAAAACGGTGAACTGTGTATTTATATCCATCTGCCATTTTGCGAAAATCTTTGCACCTTCTGTGCATGCAATAAGCGCATCACCACAAATCACAAAGTTGAAGAACCCTATTTGGAAACAGTGTTGAAGGAGTGGGATATGTATCGTGCATTACTTCCATCCCCCCCCATCATACGTGAAATACATCTGGGCGGAGGAACGCCAACTTTTTTCAGTCCGGAAAATCTGGTCAGACTCATCAAAGGAATTACTTCAGAGGCAAAAGTTTCTCCGGATCACGAATTCAGTATTGAGGTGCATCCAAATTATACCAGCGAAGAACATTTAAAACAACTTGCATCAGTAGGTTTCAATCGAATCAGCCTGGGTGTACAGGATTTTGATCCCAAAGTGCAATATGTAATAAACCGTGTCCAATCTTATGAGAAGACAAAAGAAGTTGTTGATTGGGCGCGCAAGCATGGTTTTACAAGTATTAATGTTGATTTAATTTATGGCTTACCCAAACAAACTGTTGCCAGCATCGATTTCACTATAAATAAAATTAAAGAAATTAAACCAGACAGGATAGCATTTTATTCATATGCTTTTGTTCCCTGGAAAAGCAAAGCTCAGCGAAGATATACAAAAGCTGATTTGCCGGAAGCTTCTGAAAAATGGACAATGTACCAATTAGGGAAATCAATGCTGATAGCTCAGGGATACAAGGCGATAGGAATGGATCACTTCGCTTTGCCCAATGATAAACTCTTTGACGCAGTGTCCCGGGGAACGATGCACAGAAATTTTATGGGTTATACTACTACGCAGTCTAAATTAATTATTGGTCTCGGTGCTTCCAGCATCAGTGATACTTGGACCGCTTTTGCGCAAAATGAGGAAAAAGTGGAAGAATATCAGGAACGAATTGCACTTGGAGAGTTGCCAATTGTGAATGGCCATTTATTGAGTATAGAAGATCTAAAAATCCGTAAAAATATCCTTGACCTGATGTGTAGAGGATACACAGAAATTGAAGATGATTTATTCAAAACCGATGCACTCAAAGACAGCAAGGATGAACTTGCTCTTCTCGAAAGGGATGGCTTAATTAAATTGAAAAACAACAGCATTTCTATTACTGAGAAAGGAAGTTTATTCGTTCGGAATATAAGTTCAAAACTTGATGCCCGCCTGAGAAGGAATAAAACTGAAGGAAATGTCTTTAGCAAATCAATTTGATCATAAGAGTAAGCCGTCTTCAAGTGATTTATATTTGCCCATTTTTTGTTACACTGATAATCTCCCCAACCCCTATAAACGCCAAAACCCTTCCGGCATGGGAAGGGTTTCAGACATATTCACCTAAACAAAACCTGAGTTTAACATAGCAAGGCAGGAAAAAGGTAACGGTCAGCCAAAAATCAAGTATGGAAACACAATTAGACTTGCGAACCAACCGTTACCGAAAAGTTCTGGAGTTTGATTTGAGGAATGAGGGGATTCACACAAAACTCCGGATATCTTGTACCTGCGCTTGAAATATTAAAAATCAAAATTTCAAGAATGATAAAATGAAAGAACTAATTCAACTACAGCAAAATTAGGCATATTGATAATGGTCATTTTCGGAATTATGTCAGTATTCAGTTTTCAGTGGCCAACGTCTTAATATTGAACGTGAATGAAATTCAGGAAATTACATCAAATTCAAACCTGAAAAAGCTTAATTTTAGTTAAATTTCTAATCTTTTTTGAAAAGAAGGACTGGTTTGTTAGCTTCGCTTCTCCTAACCAAGCTTTAAACAAACATCATGAAAAAAGTCATTTTCAGCATTATATCCGCCGTTTTCATTTGCAATGGGTCTTTTGCGCAGGTTCTTCAATATCCTAAAGTCGAAAAGGTTGATCAGACGGATGAATATTTTGGAACAAAAATTTCTGACCCGTACAGGTGGCTTGAGGATGACAATTCTGCTGCAACGCTGAGATTTGTACAAGAAGAAAACAAGGTGACTGAAAATTATCTTGCCTCGATTCCATTCCGTGATAAAATAAAGAGTCGTCTCACTCAGCTTTGGAATTTTCCGAAGTGGTCTGTTCCTTTTAAAGGTGGAAAAAATTATTTTGTTCACACAAATGATGGTTTGCAAAATCAGTTTGTGTTAAACATTCTTCGCAGCGGTCCCGGCTCCAAACCTGAACCATTTTTGGATCCAAATAAACTTTCCGCGGACGGTACTGTAAACGTTTCAAATGTCTCTATCTCAAATGATGGAAAATTTCTGGCTTACTCCTCTTCCAGTGCAGGCAGTGATTGGCAACAGATAAATGTGATGAATACAGTTAGTGGTATACAATCGAATGATAAAGTTGAGTGGGTAAAATTTTCCGGAATAGCATGGAAAGGAAGTGGCTTCTTTTATTCCCGCTATGATGCCCCGGATGAATCAAATATTCTAAAAGGGAAAAACGAATTTCATAAAATATACTATCACTCTGTGGGCAATCCACAAAAATATGACTTACTTATTTATCAGGATACTAAAAATCCACTCCGGAATTTTTCCGCGGGTACAACGGATGATGAAAGATATCTGATTATCTCAGGCTCTGAAGGAACGCATGGCAATGATCTTCGTGTTAAAGATCTCAGGGATCCAAATGCTGATTTTATTCCGATAGTTGAAGGCTTCGAGCATGAATATGCTGTGATAGACAATGATAGTTCCAACTTATTTATTCTTACAAATAAAAATGCACCCAGATACGAATTGGTCATGGTGGATCCTCTTCGTCCGGATGCACCGTGGAGAACTATTATTCCACAAAGCACAGATGTTCTTGAAGCAGTTTATGCCGGACATAATTTGTTGATAGCAAAATATATGAAGGATGCCCGTTCAGTTCTGAAATTATATTCACGTAAGGGGCAATACATGATGGATATTCCCCTGGAAACGCTCGGAACTGTTGACCAACTGTCTGCATCTGTAACGGATGAAATGATGTTCTATTCGCTCACAACATTCACGGCTCCGTCAACCATTTACAGTTTTAATCTCAGAACAAAAGAACAAAAAGAATATTTCAAACCATCACTGGATTTTAAAAGTGATGATTATGAAACACGTCAGGTCTTCTATACAAGTAAAGACGGAACAAAAGTCCCAATGTTCATCGTAAATAAAAAAGGCATTACGCTGGATGGAAACAATCCGACACTACTTTATGCTTATGGTGGCTTTAACTTGCCTCAACCTCCAATCTTTAAAATTGAACGATTAGTGTTTCTTGAGAATGGAGGTGTGTTTGCTCTCGCTAATATTCGTGGTGGCGGTGAATATGGCGAAGAGTGGCATGAAGCCGGTACGAAGCTAAAAAAGCAAAATGTCTTTGATGATTTCATCGCCGCGGCAGAGTATCTCATCAAAGAAAAAATTACCAGCCCTGAGAAACTTGGAATGCAAGGCAGATCTAATGGCGGACTTCTTGTTGGCGCGGTGATGACTCAACGACCGGATCTCTTCAAGGTTGCCCTTCCTGTGGTCGGTGTGATGGATATGCTTCGCTACCACACCTTCACTATTGGCTGGGCATGGAAAGGCGATTATGGTTCAAGTGAAGACGAACCGAATTTCAGAAACTTGCTGGCCTATTCTCCACTACATAATCTGAAAGAGAATGTAAAATATCCTGCAACCCTTGTGACCACCGGAGATCATGATGACCGCGTTGTACCTGCTCATTCTTTTAAGTTCATTGCCACCTTACAGGAAAAATACAAAGGTTCAAATCCTCAATTAATCAGAGTGGATATCAATACAGGGCATGCCAGCACAACAGCACTTGGTTCAAGCAAACCTGTGGCAAAACAGATAGAAGAACAAACAGACAATTTTTCATTTCTTATGTACAATCTGGGAATGAAACCTTAAAGACCGTACTTTTGAACATATGGGCATGAAAAGTCTGATGAACTCAGTCTGTACTAAGGCACGAATTGCGTAAATTGTGCCATTA
This sequence comes from uncultured Flavobacteriales bacterium, assembly GCA_964355885.1. Classification (GTDB taxonomy): domain Bacteria; phylum Bacteroidota; class Bacteroidia; order AKYH767-A; family 2013-40CM-41-45; genus QQVM01. The sequence goes on along the minus strand of CAYHFJ010000015.1, from coordinate 10,614 downwards.
AAATAAGTGCTTCTGCCCGGTCAACTATGAAAATTCGTATAGGCATTGTTTTTGGGGGCAACTCCCGCGAAAGGGAGATATCTTTTGCCGGTGGGCGTACCGTATATGACAACCTGAATAAGTCATTGTTTGAAGCTACCCCTCTTTTTGTTGACAGTTTCGGCAATTTTATTTTACTCAACTGGGAATATATTTACAAAGGTAGCATACGCGACTTCTATCCTCCTGTTTCCGCACTTCCTGAATCTGAAAATGAATATCAGATTTATGCCGAAAGCTTGGGTGACATGAGTATTCAGGAACAAGAAAATCTCTTTGAGAATATTGGAAAACGTATTCCTCTGGAAGAATTGCATCTTCAAATGGATTTTGCTTTTCTGTGCCTTCATGGACCATTTGGCGAAGATGGCCGTGTTCAGGGAATGTTTGAGTTTCTCGGAATACCCTATTCCGGCTCTGGGATCTATTCTTCTTCGGTTGGCATCAACAAGGTGATCCAAAAGAAGTTGATGAAAGAAAATGGTTTCGCCACTCCCCCGTTTCTTTCAATTCACAGAGAGGAATGGACAGAAAATAAAAATCGCAACGGAATAATTAAAAATATATCCGATGGAATTGGGTTTCCCTGCGTCATAAAATCCGCACACCAGGGTTCTTCTATTGGAATCACTATTTTGCACGACAAAGATTCTCAAGGACTCATCGAGGCTATGGATCGGGCATTTTTTATACGAACGATTGAGCATGCTGAGTGGAAAAAAATATCAACAGGTGAACAAGCTGAGCTGATCAGAAAAATAACTGATATCCGAGAAGGCATTGGTTGCCCTTTACTCCTCAATGACGGAGTAAAATCCTGGATACTATACCACCCGGAAAAAATCCTTCAAAAAGTCAATGAAACATTTCAAAATGGAAATTCCGCTTTAATTCTTGAAGCTTGTGATGCCGAAACAGAAGTTCTTGTTGAAGGATTTATTGAAGGCAAAGAATTTTCATGCATCGTCATTCGGAGAGAGGATGGTTCACCTGTCGCTTTGCCGCCTACGGAGATACGTAAAGGAAAGGAACTGTTCGATTATCGTTCTAAATATCTTCCCGGTTTATCGAGAAAGATAACTCCTATTCATCTTCCTGATGAACAAATACAACAAATACGAAAGGAATGCGAAAGATTATTTCTTTCCCTTCAGTTTAATGTTTATGCCCGCATTGATGGATTTATTACAGCCGCGGGAGAAGTTTTTTTAAACGATCCGAATACAACCTCTGGCATGATGCCTTCCTCCTTCTTCTTCCATCAGGCAGCGGAGATCGGATTAAATCCTTCACAATTTTTATCGTTCATAGTCCGCACTTCCCTTGCAGAGCGAATGACAGACATGGGAAATATTTCCAGTCTTCCGCTCTTGTTAAAAGACATGGATCGTGGATTAATTTCTTTACAAAAGGAAGTCGGACAGAAAATCCGTGTCGCGGTGATAATGGGAGGATATTCGTCCGAACGCCATATTTCTGTGGAGAGTGGCAGAAATGTATATGAAAAACTTTCTTCTTCTGCCAAATACGAAGCTATTCCGGTATTTCTTACAGGGGATGCCTCGCACTTCCGGCTTTTTCAGATTCCGGTGAACCTGATGTTGAAAGACAATGCGGATGATATACGCGAGAAAATTTTTCACTATGCAGTGCATCCTGTAGTGAATCAGATTATTGAAGAATGCGATAGCATTACGAGGAAATACACTGCCGCGGATAATGTACTTGAACCACGTGAACTGAACTTTCATGATCTGGCAGAGATATCGGATGTGGTTTTCATTGCATTGCATGGTCGCCCCGGTGAAGATGGTGCCTTACAGAAAAGTTTGGAAACTGTCGGCCTGCCATATAATGGTTCAGGTATCGAATCTTCGCAGGTTACCATCAATAAATTCGAAACCAACGAGAAGTTATTTAAAAATGGATTTCATATTGCAAGACATATGCTTGCGAATATATCCGACTGGAACAACGACTCAGCTTCATTTGTAAAATCAATTCTCAGGAATTTTTCATTTCCCCTGATTGCGAAACCTGTTGATGATGGCTGTAGCAGTGCTGTTAAAAAAATTAAAACAGAATCAGAACTAAATGCCTTTTCGGAATTAATTTTCAGAAAGCAGGAAGAATTAACAGCAAATGAGGCCTCGCTTCTCCATCTGAAGCTAAAAGAAGAATTTCCGCGTAAGCAGCAATTTTTAATTGAGGAATTGATAGAACGAAAAGACGCGGCTCATTTTCTTGAAATAACAGGTGGATTACTCACAACTGTGAATGAAAATGGAAAGCGCATCTATGAAATTTTTGAAGCATCAGAGGCCTTATCGGAAGGTGACGTATTATCACTTGAAGAAAAATTTCTAGCCGGAGAAGGACAGAATATTACTCCTGCCCGGTATGCCAAAGATCCTCAGGAAAGACAAATCATCTCAGATGTTGTGCGTTCTGAATTTAAACGTGCCGCGGAGATTCTGAATATTGAGGGATATGCACGTATAGATGCATTCGTGCGTATCTTTAGTAAGGGTGTTATTGAAGTAATATTTATTGAAGTGAACTCACTCCCCGGAATGACTCCCGCCACTTGTATATTCCATCAGAGTGCTATCGCAGGATATAAACCCTATGAATTCATCGATAAAATACTGGAATACGGAATTCAAAGAAAAAGACAACCTGCCAATTCACCATTATAGTTGCTATGTCAGATTTATTAAAGTTTCTCCGCAGTAAAGTTTTTTTCATTAATCTGGCAATAGCCTTTGTAGTCTGCATTCTTTCAGTTTATCTGGTTTATTCCTGGATGGGGAGAATTACGCATCACGGAGAAAGTATCTCCGTTCCGGACTTGCGTGGAATGGATTTGGAACAGCTTGAAAGTTTCCTTGAAAATAAAAGCTTAAATTTCGAAGTCGTTGATTCTCTTTTTGATGGATCCAAAACAGGTGGAATAGTACTGGAACAGGATCCTGCTCCGGAATCTAAAGTAAAAGAAGGGCGTACAGTATACCTGACTGTAAATTCCGCAACGCCACCAAAAGTAAAAATGCCTGATCTGATTAATGTGTCTTACAGGCAGGCGGAAGCCATCCTTCAAACTTTTGGACTCAAAGTTGGTGAACTGATCTATGAACCAGACCTTGCTAAAAATGCAGTTCTGGAACAAAGGTACAAGGGATCAGGTATCAAACCCGGGGTAGAAATATTAAAAGGTTCCGCGATAGATCTTGTACTAGGTGATGGACTTGGAAGTACGGAAGTATCTGTTCCATTACTTATAGGTCTGACCAGAGGTGAAGCAATGTTTGTTTTAAAAGGATCCGCATTAAATCTGGGAATGGTATATTACGATCCGGGAACCAAAGATTCAACGGAAGCATTGATCTATAAACAAGAACCGGAATCAGGAGTAAGTTCCAATATTAATCAGGGAGATGCTATTGATATTTATCTCAAATAAGGTTTTTTGAACTTTAACATTTCCTGTTCATGGTTAAAGATCACTTAAACAATTGAACAGATCACATGAATGATGTTGAACATCCTGATTTGAAGGACTCTTCCCTCTGCATTCTTACAAATAATACCTACTTTTACACTAATTCATTTCCGAATACGCTGTATATGAAAATCCTTAAAATGCCCACTTGGAAAACCGAAATATTTCAATTGGCAATTGCCTTGATATTATTGGTTACATCCTCTCAGGCCGTTTTTGCCCAGGAACACATCGTCCCTCTTGGTTCAAATGCCACGATACAAGAATACCTGAATAGGCATCCAACCGAAAACTTTCATCGCGTAGGGGCTGCCGACACAATAATACTTCCTTTCATAGATGATTTCGCACGACAGGGAATATATCCTTCAGATAGTCTATGGGAAGACAATGATGTATTTATTAATTCAACCTTTGCTGATAGTCCTTTCACTATTGGAGTCGCTACTTTTGACGGGCTTGATTATGCCGGTCGTCCGCACGACAGTCTTTCTTCATCTGATGCAATTTCAGATTACCTGACCTCCCGCCCTATTGACCTCAGCGGATTGCAAGGTAACACCAGTGTCTGGTTGAGTTTTTTTTATCAACCACAAGGTTTGGGAGATATCCCTGAAAGCAACGATTCTCTCGTGCTTCAGTTCAAAGACACAAGCGGCAACTGGATAAGACAATGGGCAGTTGAAGGAAAACCTGACACAGCTTTTACGAGAGTGAATATTAATCTTCTTGGCAATGCATTTCTTTACAAAGGATTTCAATTTCGATTTTATAACATCGCGACCGTTAATGGAAATCGGGATCATTGGCACCTTGACTATGTGATACTGAATAAAAATACCGTCGCCAACGATTCAATTCGAGACAATTCATTTATAAATAATAAGGGATCATTACTCTCTGAGTATAGCGCAATGCCTTATAAACATTATGCATCACTCAGCAACCCTACGGCTGCGATGGTTCCCGAAATTGTCGATTCTGTCAGAAATATTAATTATGGAGGTACTTCCATCACCTACGTTGCTGAAATATACAACGAGCAGGGATTTGTTCAGTTTGCATCTACACCAAGTACTCAGGGCTCTGCTTCCCTTTCCGATATAGAATTCATTACACCTTTGAATTATACATTTCCATCCAATCTTACTGTTGACAGCACAAGTTTTCTGCTTAAGACTTATTTCAGTCAGCCCGGAATCAATTCCAATGCCCACAATGATACAAGTTACCACATGCAGTATTTTCACAACTACTATGCGTATGACGACGGCTCAGCGGAAGTAGCATATGGGGTAACAGGAAACACAGACGTGAAGATGGCCTATCAATTTGATGTGAAGATGGCTGATACACTGCGTGGAGTTCAGATCTATTTTAATCCGGTAGGATTAAATGTACATACCAAACTATTCCAGCTTGCTTATTGGAGTTCAGTGAGTGTAGCCGGTAATACAGACCAACTTGTGTATCGGATGATAAACCAAAAACCTGCAAACATTGACAGTATTAACGGGTTCGCGACTTATCTCTTTGATGAATTACTTGTTGTTCAACCCGGTCTGGCTTATGTCGGGATCATACAGAATGAACCGCAAACTATTTATGGAATAGGACTTGATCGTAACACAGACTCCAGATCAAAAATGTTTTATCATGTGGATGGCTTCTGGTATCAGACACAGGTTAGAGGATCATGGATGATTCGTCCGATATTTGGTGATACCTTAGGTTCCCTGGTATCAGTGAATGAACTCAGCTACGAACTACTTCCTTTCTCCGTTTTTCCTAACCCGGCCGGTGAGTTGGTTGAAATACAGCTTGGGTCAGCTTCCGCGGAAAATCATAGCTTCGAAATTGTAAATCTGCTTGGTTCCACCATTATGGCAGGAGAATTTCACAATTCAGTAAAAATAAATATTTCTTCAATTTCAAAGGGGTTATATTTTATAAGACTTAAGAATTTAAAAAACGGCTCTGTCGCATCCCGCAAATTGCTTATCGATAAATAATCTGCCCCCCTGATAAATTTAGTGCAGGAGGTATTTTCGAACTCCTGATTTTTTTATACTAATTATAAGCATCCTGATGATAGAAGAAGAACAAGATCCCGTTGAACAGGATGAGTTGTATGAGCATTTTAGTCTGACTGTTGAGAAGGGCCAGGCAATGACCCGCCTCGACAAATACCTGATGAACAGATTAGAAAACACCTCTCGCAATCGTATTCAACAAGCCTGTGAAGCAGGATGTATAATAGTAAATGGAAAAGCGACCAAATCAAGCTACAAAATTAAACCACTTGATCAGATCCAGCTTGTACTCCCTGAACCTGTACGAGAGACAGAACTTATCCCTCAAGATCTTCCCATCGAAATATTTTATGAGGATGACGACATCGTCATTATCAATAAGGCACCCGGAATGGTAGTTCACCCTGCATACGGAAATTATTCAGGTACATTAATGAATGCACTTGTCTATCACTTTGATAAATTACCACATCAGGAAAATAACATGCAGCGCCCGGGACTCGTTCACCGTATCGATAAAAACACATCAGGATTGCTGGTTATTGCCAAGACTGAACTGGCAATGACTCATCTTGCCAAAGCATTTTTTGACAGGACAATTGACAGAAAGTACATCGCTCTCGTATGGGGTGACTTTAAAGAAGACGAGGGCACCATAACAGGAAATGTTGGTCGAAACATTAAAGACAGAAAGATAATGGATGTCTTTCCCGATGGATCACATGGAAAACATGCAATCACTCATTATAAGGTTCTTGAAAGGTTTAATTATGTCACCTTGGTTGAATGTAAACTGGAGACCGGCAGAACACATCAGATCCGTGTTCACATGAAGTATATTGGACATCCCATTTTTAATGATGACAGCTATGGTGGTGACAGAATTCTTAAAGGAACGACCTTTACGAAATACAAACAATTTATTGATAACTGTTTTAAGATTTTGCCACGGCATGCACTGCATGCTCAAACTTTAGGCTTTACTCATCCCAGAACAGGTGAGAAAATGTTTTTTGAATGTCCCTTACCTCCCGACATGGCCGAAACACTGGAGAAATGGAGGCATTATGTGAAGTATCAGAAGGATGCATAATTGCATACCATATTTCAATTGGAATAAGAATTTATCACATTGTATAAAGTATCTCTCTCAACCGGAGTTCTTCCTCCCTGACGAATGAGCTCAACAAGTTCAGAAGTTGTCATGCTTGGATTCTGTTCTTCAGCCCCTGCCATGGAATAAATCTTTGTTGTATCATCAATAGTACCATCAAGATCATCCACACCAAATGACATAGAGAGTTGTGCGGTACTCCGTCCGATCATCGGCCAATAAGCTTTAATGTGACTAAAGTTGTCAAGAAAAATCCTTGATATAGCATAATTTTTAAGATCTTCTACTACACTCACCTCGGGAACTTCTGACATATCATTATCACCATTTCTGAATTTCAATGGAATAAAAGTATTAAATCCGCCGGTCTCATCCTGCATTTTACGCAAGCGATCCATGTGATCAATCCGGTGAGCATAGCTTTCAATATGTCCATATAACATGGTAGCATTGCTGTGCATTCCTAATGAATGAGCGATACGATGAATCTCCAGCCACTCCTCCGAACTACATTTATCACTACAGATAATATCCCGGATCTCTTCATCGAAAATTTCAGCACCTCCTCCGGGTAAGGAATCCAAACCAGCCTCATGAATCAATTTCATGCCATCCTCCATGCTTAACTTCGCCTTCCGGAACATATAATGTAATTCAACAGCAGTAAAACCTTTAATGTGCAAACCAGGTCGATGTGCCTTAATTTGTTTTAATATATCTGCAAAATAAAAAAGATCCATTTTAGGATGCACACCACCTACGATATGCACTTCCGTCACAGGTTGGCCATCATAAGTCCTGACTTTGTCAAGAATTTGTTCGGCTGTCAGCTCCCACCCTTCTTCCTTTTGCTTTAACAATCTGGAATAAGAACAAAAATTACAGGAGAACACACAAATATTCGTTGGTTCAATATGAAAATTCCGGTTGAAAAATGTCACTTTTCCATTCTTGCGTTCCCGTACGTAATTGGCAAGAGACCCGAGAAAACCCGGTTCTCCCTGCTCATAAAGTATCAATCCTTCCTCAGGAGAAATACGTTCATCATTCAGAATTTTTTTTGAAATTTGAGCAAGATCTCTGGTCAAAGCCGGGTCTTCAATCAGGTGTGAAAGTCGGTTGGAATGCATAGTATGATTCTTGAAACAAAGGTACTCTTTTACCGGCTGAGTCATATAAGCGGAGCCAAATACACGGCGGCATCCATTGAAAATCTTGCTTAATCCTGACAATACAAAGCAGGGAATCACCTAATTTTTCATAAAATTAACAAGGCTTAACAACTTTAGCACTCTTCAGATGATTATATTTGTTCATCCCTATTTTTCAAATCAAACTTAATCTCTTTACTTATGATACGAATTCTGCTTGTAGAAGACGAGGAGCACTTACAGGAAGCAATCAAATTAAACCTGGAATTGGAGGGCTATAAAGTAGTAACAGCCGGTACCGGCACGGAAGCTGTACGGATATTCAAGCAAGAACGCTTTAACATGGTCGTTTTGGATGTTATGCTTCCTGAAATGGATGGATATGGAGTATGTGAAGCCATCCGGATTCATAACTCCAGCATCCCGATCCTCTTTCTCTCAGCAAAAAATGCCAGTGAGGATAAAATTCTTGGCTTGAAACGGGGTGCAGATGACTATATGACTAAACCTTTTAATCTTGAAGAGTTTTTACTACGGGTAAATGTACTGGTAAAACGCAGCTTGAGTCAGGATGAAAAAAAGGAGATCAATGATATTTTCCGCTTCGATGGCAATGAAATAAACTTCCTTACTTACGAAATTCTTGGAAAAGATAAATCTAAGATCCGGCTTACAAAAAAAGAAATTGCCCTGTTAAAATTATTAATTGAAAGAAAAAATGAGGTCGTCTCCCGTGAGCAAATACTGGAAACCGTTTGGGGCTACGACATCTATCCTTCAACCAGAACAGTTGATAATTTTATTCTTGCCTTTCGAAAATATTTTGAAACTGACCCAAAAGAACCCCGCTATTTCTTCTCTGTGAGAGGGGTTGGCTACAAATTTGTCAATCTCTGATATCTTTTGGTATAATAAAGTCCACCGGCAAAATATACTGAACGCTTGTAGCACTCCCACCAGCAGTTCCAGGCTTCCATTGTGGCATTAATTTTAACACCCTCAATGCCTCATTATCGAGCAATTCATTTACACCACTTAATATTTTTTCTTCGCGAATTTTGCCTTTTTTATCTACCAGGAAACCGATGTAAACCCTACCCTGAATTCTCTTAAACTTGGCAGAATCCGGATACCTGAGATTTTGCTTCAAAAAGCTTTGCAAACTGTCCGGGCCACCAGGAAATTCAGGCTGTATTTGTACAACACTCACTCCGAAACCTGCTTTAACGGATTTAGAATTTTCTTCATCCTGAGAAAACATTGTCAGAGGGAGGAGAAAAAATAATAGAAATAAGTTATGCTTCATGATTGAGTAAATTGATCAAGCATTGAGAAAATGATTGATTTATTAAATCAAACCTACCGTATAATGCAATCATTTGCAAGTTAGTGACATTCCGGCTTATTATCAGGCAAAAGATCATACTTTATCTACATTTTTCAACATAGAACATGAGAAAAGTGACAGAAAAAAAACAAAAATATCTCAATATTTAAAAATCAAAGCCTGCAATAATTTACATTTGGACAATTGTAAATATCATGAGAAAAAAGCTATTGCTTGCATTCATCCTATTGTCTGCCGGTGTTATTCTTCTATACACGAATCATTCAAGCACTGTTAAACATGATCTTTCAAAGAAGGATCAGCAAGCTAAAAGAAGTGGCGCCTGGGAGTCTATGCAATTTATTAATACAAGCAGAGCCTTTCCTGAACAGGACATCCCTCCCGGAGCATATACTCAGGCATATAATTTTTATAAAAACAATTATTCTGGCAATGAAGCCCGGAATAATTCCGGGGCTTCTCCATGGTACAGTCTGGGGCCGGAAAATGTCGGTGGCAGAACGCTGAGCATGGCTTTTGATCCTTCTGACACATCTATTATCTGGCTTGGTTCAGCTTCGGGTGGACTTTGGAAATCAACAACAGGAGGAATTGGCTTTAATGCCTGGACTTATATTCCGACAGGATATCCTGTACTGGGAATAAGCAGTATTGCAATCGATCCGATTAATCCCGGCATCATGTATATCGGGACAGGTGAAACTCATTCTTATAGATCATCGGTAAATGGCTTGATTGAAAGACCAACAAGAGGAAGTGTTGGAATCGGAATATTAAAATCAACCGATGGAGGAAATTCATGGGCTCCCAGTCTTGACTGGCAGTATCAGCAGGTTCGGGGAGTGTGGGACATCCAGATCAACCCTCTTAATCCGGATGTAGTCTATGCCGCCACAACCGAAGGGGTTTACAAAACAACTGATGGAGGCCTTAACTGGTCGAAAATATTAAATGAATTGATGGTGATGGATATTCTTCTTGATCCAATTGATACAAATAATATTTATGCAGGCGTCGGCAATGTTCATAGTCCCAATCCAGGAATTTACAAATCATCAAATGGTGGCCTGAGCTGGATGCGTATGGGCGGAGGACTTCCTCCTGCAACAAATACCGGAAGAATTACGCTTTCCATGAATAAACAAAATAATAATTCCCTGATCGCTCTTATTGCCAATCTGTACAGTACTGTCGGAATTTATACCAGTAACGATAAAGGAACTACATGGTCAAGTATAAGTGGCCTGACAGAGATTGTATCTTATCAGGGATGGTACGCTAAAGGTCTTTGCATGAAAGACGATGATTCGAGTAAAGTTTTATTTGGCGGGGTGTGGCTGTTCCGTTCTGAACTGAATGGAAGCTTTCCTAATATTTTACCTAATACCTATGATGTACATCCTGATATTCATGATATAGTATCTAAT
>CAYHFJ010000014.1:0-36796 GCA_964355885.1 uncultured Flavobacteriales bacterium | reverse complement strand
TCTTCAAATACAAACAGAGCAAAAAGTGATTTCACAAAAGGTACAGATTCAACACTAAATAAAACAATCAAGCTTATCCATGAATATATTTCGCCTGCTGCTTTCAGTAACATTAATAATAAGCGTTTACTCCTGTGACAAAAAAAATAAAACCGGCGGCAGCATCAGTGGCACGCTGACCAATGCGGCTGATATTACTGTTTATCTTCAGTCAATTTCGGAAGCAGGGGAGAAAATTCTTGACTCTGCCAAAACCAATTCAGCAGGAACATTTGAAATGAGTAATCCGGTGAAAGAGATGGACTACTATCAATTCCGTACAGATGCCGGGAATGTTGTTTTTCTTATACTCAAAGGCGGAGAAAGCGTTGAAATTTCAGGAGATGCCACTAAACTGGATGCGACTTATGATCTCACAGGATCAACCGAATCAAAACTTATCAGAAGTCTGAGACATTTTGAAAAAAATCTGGGAGATTCACTCAATCAGATTTATACCAATTCACGCGACATTTCTCCTGAGCAGGCTGATTCTACAGGGAAAATACTTCAGGAATATTATGCGAATACCATGCGATCGTTTTGTGAAAATTTTGTTTCAAAGAATCTCACATCTCTGGCTTCACTTTCAGCCACAAAATACCTTGATCAGAATAAAAGTCTGAATTTAATGGAGACCTTGGGACAAAATCTTACAAAAGAATTTCCGGGAAATAAATATGTTACAGACTATGCAGGACTGCTTACAGAACTCCGGAAGCTCCCGGTTGGCTCAGAGGCACCTGATATTTCATTGCCGTCTCCGGCAGGAAAGTTAATAAGTCTTTCATCTCTGCGCGGCAAGGTAGTTTTAGTTGATTTCTGGGCAAGCTGGTGCGGGCCTTGTCGCAAAGAAAATCCTTTTATCGTTTCTGTCTACCAAAAATACCATTCAATGGGATTTGATATTTTTGGCGTATCACTAGACGATAATGCTGAAGCTTGGAAAACCGCCATTCAGAAAGACGGATTGGTCTGGCAACAAGTCGGTGAATTAAAAAAATGGGACAGTGAGGTAGTAAAAACTTACGGTGTTGACGCGATTCCATTCAGTGTATTATTGGACAAGCAGGGGAAAATTATTGGCAAGGGCTTAAGAGGACAGGAACTGGAGAATAAAATACGCGAAGCCCTGGGTATAAATTCCTGACCTTGCTTGTTGCGCTTAAGATAATTGCCGGTATTTTGCAATGATATGTCTTTACACCTCTACTTTGTCCGGATTCAAAAAAAGCTGACTGGCAGAAAAAATTCCTCTCACTATTTTCGGAGAATTTATTTACTTGTCCTTGGCACTTTTTCATCCCTCAGTGTTGCCGCTCAGGAATATTTCCAACAGAAAGTTGAGTACACTATAAGTGTGAAACTCAACGATACAAAACATGAACTTTCCTGTTTTCAGTCCTTAGTTTATACGAATAATTCACCAAATGTTCTGAAGGAACTTTATATACACCTTTGGCCTAATGCTTATAAAGATGAAAATACCCCTTTGGCACGATCATATTATCTGGATGGTTTTACGGTGATGTTAAACCTGAAAAAAGAAAAAAGTGGATACATCGACTCATTAGATTTTCAGGTTAACGGAGAAAAAGTTTCATGGAATCTGCTCCCTGATTCGATTGATATTTGCAAGATCAAACTTAACCAGGATCTGGCTCCCGGTGCAAGTCTGACATTGACTACCCCATTTCATATTAAAATCCCGTCCGCAAAACTTTCCAGACTCGGCCACCTTGATCAGGCTTATTTTATTACTCAATGGTATCCAAAACCTGCAGTCTATGATAAAAACGGATGGAACTATTTTTCATACTTGGATAAAGGAGAGTATTATGGTGAATTTGGGACATTTGATGTACGCATTACTCTTCCTGAAAACTATGTTGTCGGTGCCACCGGAGAACTTGTTGATGGAGAAAAGGAAATTCAATGGCTCACGAGCAAAGCTGATCAGACCGCGAAACTGGATTCATTTCCTTCTGATATGACATTTCCTCAATCTTCAGACCAATTAAAAACCCTTCACTACAGACAAGAAAATGTACATGACTTTGCCTGGTTTGCTGATAAACGCTGGAATGTATTGAAAGGAGAAATAAATATTCAAGGTGTAGAAAAACCAATTACAAGCTGGGCTTTTTTCACCAATGTGGAAGCAGAATATTGGAAAAAGGTTCCTGAACATTTACATGATGCAGTAGTATATTTTTCCAATTGGATTGACCCCTATCCGTACTCCAGCGTGACTGCTGTTGATGTAACAAAAGCCAGCGGCGATGGAATGGAATACCCTATGATTACTGCTATCGGAAGTTACGGAGATGAATTTGAACTGGAAGAAGCAATTGTTCACGAGGTAGCACACAATTGGTTTTATGGAATTGTAGGCAATAATGAACGCAGACATGGATGGATGGATGAATCGCTCACGAATTTCTATGAGACTCGTTTTTTATATACCAAACATGCCAATGACTCATCAAGGCAGGAAGAAAAATTTGTGAAGATGGGCAAGAGCAACCGGTTTTTTGGCATGGAGAGAATGAACCATCGTGAAAGCCAGTACCTGAGTTACCTTATGGCTGCCAGAAAAAACACCGACCAACAGCCGGATTTAAGTTCAGAAGAATTCAGCAGATTGAACTACCCAAAATCAGTTTACCATAAACTCACTTTAGGATTTGATTATATGCTCAATTACATGGGAGATTCCCTTTTTGATGCCTGTATTAAAAATTATTATGAAAGCTGGAAGTACAAACATCCTGATCCGGCTGACATGAAAAACTCATTTGTAAATACTTCAGGAAAAAATCTTGACTGGTTCTTTGATGATTTAATATTTAGTACCAAAAAAATTAATTATTCAATTTGCAAGATTTCAAAAATCAAGAATGACGGAAGCTATGAGCTTACATTAAAGAATACAAAACAAATAGCGGCACCAATTTCAATCAATGGTCTTAGGAATGGAAAAAATATTTCAAGTACATGGGTAGAAGGATTCAAAGGAAAGCAGACCATAAGCTTGAGCTGTAAAGAATGTGACGCCATTCGCATTGATGCCGCAGAACGAATGCCTGAATTATACAGGGATGATAATACGATTAAAACTTCCGGGATATTAAAGCGAAAAGAAAAACTCCGCTTCATCTTCCCCGCCCTTATCGAAGATCCAACAAGTACATGGCGTTTTTTTGCACCCATTGCAGGATGGAATTTATACAATGGATCAATGGCAGGTATTGTATTGCACAATGTATTTCTGCCGGAAAAGAGATTTGAATACACTCTTGCGCCGATGTTTGCCTTTAAAACAAAGGATCTGGCAGGTGGCGGGGATCTCAGGTATCATATTTATCCGGCGAACGGTTTTATTCAGAAGATCACTTTAAAGACCGGATTTAGTCATTATGCATATGGGACAAGCAGTTACACAAATTTGGCTGGTGATTTTACCTTTTCAACAACCTTAAAGTATTCGAAGGTTGATAATCGAATAGTTATCCTCCTAAAAGAAAAGAAACCTAGAAATAATGTAAAAAAACAAATCACATTCAGACATGTTTTGATTCGAAAAGATTTGATTTATAATTCTTTCTTAAAAAGTGCTCCAACGCAAGAATATAATTATTTTCAAGGTGAGTACTCAAGAGAAAATTTAAATCCTCTCAAGTCTTCTTCAATTAATCTTCAAATCACCGGTAATTACACTTTCTACAAAATAGGACTTGAAGTCAATCGTTTTATAAACTATAATTCAACTAAGAAAGGCTTTCGAATCCGAATGTTTGCCGGATATCTTGATCGATCAGTCACAAATGATCCAGGTGGGGCAGATTATAGATTGAGGTTCAGTGGAAATGGAGGTGGGGCACGAATCGCAAATTATACAGATGACTACCTTTTTGATGAGGTATTTCTGGGACGATCAGAAAACTCGGGCATCCTATCTCAACAATTTAGTGTCACAGAAGGAGGCATGACAATTCCAACCTATGGCTATTATCTGGCCGACCAATGGCTAGTCAGTTTGCACCTAAGCACCTCTCTACCCGGAGCACTGCCTTTCAGGATTTATTTAGGTTTAGCCACTCTCAATAATGCTAATATTATTACTGAATCCAAAAGCATAAGCTATGAGGCAGGAATCGAATTCCCGGTAATAAAAGATATTTTTGTAATATATTTTCCATTAGCCTTTTCTTCCGATCTCCGCAACATTCTGGAAGATAAAAATATTCAAGCCAGCAAAATGATTAGATTTGAATTGAATTTTAAGAAATTAAATCCCCTCGAACTAATCCGTAAAATAAATTTCTAATTGAAAGCAGGAAAAAAAATATACTTCGCATCAGATTTTCATCTCGGTGTTCCAACCTATGAAAAGAGCCTGGAGCGGGAGAAAAGAATTGTTCGCTGGTTAGATTCCATCAAAGCGGACGTTGAAGAGCTTTATTTACTCGGAGATGTTTTTGATTTTTGGTTTGAATACAGAACAGTTGTTCCACGGGGATATGTCCGTTTACTCGGCAAGCTGGCTGAAATTTCAGATGCAGGGATTCCCATCCATTATTTCACAGGTAATCATGATATGTGGATCTTTGATTATCTTGAAAAGGAACTCAATGTAAAAGTGTACCGGGCTCCTGTTGAAGCGACCTATTCCGGTAAGAGTTTTTATATCGGTCATGGTGACGGGCTGGGACCGGGAGATCACGGGTACAAATTCATCAAGAAAATTTTCGCTAATCCTGTATGCCAGTGGTTATTTGCCCGTCTGCATCCGAACTTTGGGATTGGTCTGGCCAATTACTTTTCTAAAAAAAGCCGCATTGCCACCGGCACAATTGATGAAAAATTTCTGGGTGAAGAAAAAGAATGGCTGGTCTTGCATTCCAAAGAGCTCCTTGAAAAAAAGCACTACGATTTTCTGATTTTCGGACACCGTCATCTTCCTTTAGACATTCACATTAATGAACAAAGCCGCTACATAAATTTAGGAGATTGGATACGGTATAATTCCTATGGTGTTTTTGACGGGGAGAAGTTTGAGTTAAAGTATTATAAAGAGGATTAATTTCCATTAGGTTGTGACAGTCGCTTTATAAGCGTATTTGTACCAACCATTTTCTTATTCACTTTTTAACAAGGCAGTTTTAAACTTTTCTAATAGGATAGGATCTTTGTACAAACCTGTTTCCACTCCGTACTTAACAAGACCTACTATTCCTTTGCAGCCGACTTCATGGATTGCATCCTTCCGATATGTTTCAATCGTTCTGGTAGCAAGAAAAAGAATTTCCCCAATTTCCTGATTCCCAAATTCGTAACATAAAAGAAAAACAACTTCCCTTAAGCGTTCTTTATTCAAGGCCTCCGAGTTTGGCCTAATAACCGTATTTGACAATTTTAGCTGAAGCTCTTTATATAGAATTCCTGAAACGTCATTTGAAAAATACTGATTACCGGAAATAACCTCTTTGATCGCATCGCCTATTTCATCCTTATCAGTATTCTTAAGGATGTACCCCATCGCTCCCTTGTTAAGCATTTCGAGGATGTTCTCCTTGTCATCGCTCATAGAAAGTGCTATTACTTTCACTTTTGGGAATCTCTTTGAGATAATCTCTGTGGCATCAATGCCGTTTAATTCGGGCATGCAAATGTCCACAAAGGCTATGTCATAATGTTCATTTTCCAAAAGTCCGATTAACTGTTTACCATCCTCCACCTGAGCAACGGATTTCACATATCGAAAACTCTTGAGAACAGCTTCCAGTCCCGATCGAAAAAACTTGTGGTCGTCGGCAATAATTATTTTCAATTTTGGCAATGCTTCCATCAGGAGATTTTTTCCGCGCTAAATTTAATAAGATAATTTGATCCTTTAGAAAAATCCAGGGGCTTAACTAATGTACCATCAAACAAATTCACCCTTGATTCAATATTCTGCAAACCCATTCCTATCCTTTCCGATTTCATGGTTTCGGTTTTTCCATCATCAAGATATGTAATCGTTAGTATGTCTTCAGCCAGTTTCAAATCAAGAGTAATCAATGTACAACTGGAATGTTTTATTGAATTATTGATAAGCTCGTGAATGATGCGAAAGATGGTAAGTTCTGCAGCCTCATTGAATCTTTTTTCAATTCCTGCATGTGTAAATTGAAAAAGTCTATCCTTACTTTTCGAAACTATAAACTGAAAATCCTCGATACTCTTGACTAGTCCGTACTTTTGCAGACCGGGCGGCATCAGATTGCGGACAATATAACGAATGTTAGCTATTGCATAGTCAAGCTGTGATGACGTTTCAGCCAGAGTTGATTCCAGTTGTGCCGGAGATGAGTCTCTATTCAGCAAATTAATCTGCAACTTGATACCGGAAAGCAAGGGGCCGAGATCATCATGCATGTCCTTTGCTATTCGGGTTCTTTCTTTATCTTCCGCGGCGATGATCGCGCTCAGCTTCTCAATCTTACTCTGTTGACGTCTCTTTGCATTGAGGACAATCAATGACAAAAAGAATGTGACCAGAATCAGGATGGTAATGGACACCATCCAAACTGTAAACATCAAGTCATCTTTCGTGAGTACCATAGGAACCCGTAAGCAAAAATCAGGTTAGAAATAATATTAATGAATGAATGGATAATCCAGATGAACTCTCCGGCTATTGTATTGTCAATTGCCAAATTTGCGGTACCAAACAAGACAACAGAAACTGAATAGTATAGCAATATAGCAGAACAAATCCAGAACTTATAATTTTGGTATACAGGCAATTTATCATCCATACTAAATCCTATCATCGGATAGATTGAGAGAAAAATGAGAAATACCGCTTTAACCGCTTTCTCATTACCATTGAACTCGAAAATTGTTCCGAAAATAAATGTAAAGTATATCCAGCTTACAAAATATATAAGAAATAACACTACTGCCGTCTCTTTCATCCATCGTTTTTGCTGCCATTGCCTTAAGATATAAAAAAGGGATAGTGCTTCAATCAGTGTATAGATATTGATAATCCATAAATTGCTGAAAACAAGACTGGTAAATATCATATTAAGCAGTTCGGTAAAAGTTGCAATACCAAGCTGAAATACCAGGACCAGCATCACCTTGTCTAACTTCTTAATTAGAAAAAGTCCGGCAATGAATGGAATATAAACTGAGAAAGAAGAAATAATTTCAAATACCCTATACATAAGGGAAGTAAGGTAGGGAAGTATTTATAATAAAATCTAAGGAGAAGCCGGGAGGTCAAACATCAAAATAAAATTGATGAAGCGTTATTCCTCATCCTTTTGTTATCATAGGATCCGATAAAAAATCAAGTTCATCCATGATTCAACATATTATTCTCACCACATCTAAACGGGCACGGAATGGCCATCTCCATAGCAAGAAAATCATTTCCAATCAGATCATTTTCATTCTCGTCTGTTCCAACTAAAACGAGAACCCGCTGTTGGTTTTCATCCAGACCATAGTAATACCGTATCCCAACACAATCCGTTTGTTCGAGCAAGGCTTCAATGGCTTTTTTTCCAAAGAACCCTCCTTTTCGATCCTCCTTGGCCATTTGATCTCTATACCGCTTTGTCATCTCTGCTGCCTTATTAAAACTGATTGTGTGCTCTTCATTTCCTGTAAAAGACATGGTAATTGTTTTAAGTGTTGGGATCTAACATGGAATAAATCAATCGAAATATCAAGATAAAGGAGTCTGAATGCCTTGTCAATACTGAGAGATCCAGAGGATACCAGATTTCAACAACGCATTTTAAAGGAAGTGCGAATAACTCCTTTATATTGTGTGAGTTAATGTCATATTTTAAAAAATCAAAGACAAAAATATCCTCATATTCACATACACTTTCCGTATTGTAAGGGTGAAACAATTACCCCCAAAACCACAGTAAACTATCCTCAAATCCACATTGACAATCCAAATGGTATTGCGAATCTTTGAGGGTGTATTCCAGATCGACAACTATTTAAAAATCATTTTAAAAAGTTCTTATTTCACTCACTCGCTAACCATTTTATCCTGACCTGGCGCAATCACAACGCAGTGTGATTGCGCCAATTTTTTAACGCCTCAAGTCAAAGTATTCAAGTCAAATAATTCGGTTGTACTCAAATAAATTTCACAACAAAAACAACCGGATTAAAAAATATTTACAGTAAATTTTCTTCAAGTTTAATTCAACTTGCTTAGACTCAACAGCAATAAAGTTGCCTTGATTCTTCGGAAGGGTTGTTAATTGGTGTATCCTTACATGAAATGAGAATTTTACTGCGTAAATTTTTCATGGCCACACGCACTCCAATATTTAATCTTAAAAAATCATCATGCAAACAAAAATTACTTTGACGCTATTACCGATTTTAATAGCCGCTGTTCAACTGACTGCTCAGACGCCCTACCTTGTAAAAGATCTCAACCCTACAGTAGTACCAACCCTAAAATTCACAGACAACCTTATTGACGTAAACGGCACCTTGTTTTTTACAAATGCTGAATCAGTCTATAAAAGTGATGGTACAAATGCAGGAACTGTAGTTGTAAAATTCAATTATTCGAGCAATACTCCGAAGGACTTTATCAATGTGAATGGAACACTTTTCTTCACCGACTGGAATACCGGTGCTCTTTCCGGTCGTGAAGTGTGGAAAACGGATGGTACTCCTACCGGTACTGTGATGGTAAAAGACATTAACCCTGTTCAATATCAAGGCTCCGATCCCTCTGATTTTGTAAATGTAAACGGTGTGTTATATTTCTGGGCAAACGATGGTGTCAATGGTCTGGAATTATGGAAAACAGATGGTACTGATACAGGAACAGTAATGGTAAAAGATATTTATCAGGGCACTACCTACCCTAATATTCGTCCTTCAGGTTTTGCCGCTGTCAACAACACCCTCTTTTTTTCCGCGATCACTGACAGTACAGGCAGTGAACTCTGGAAAAGTGACGGGACGGCAAACGGAACCGTTTTAGTCAAAGAAATCAGAACGGACTTTAATATGAATGGTTTAGGTTTCGGAAGTGTTCCTATGGAATTCGCGGCATACAACGGTGAATTATTCTTTGTAGCAGATGACAGCACCCACGGACAAGAGCTTTGGAAAAGTGACGGAACCGAAGCCGGTACTATACTCGTGAAAGATGTGAACCCGCTTTTGGGACCCGGCATCCAGCATTTACAATACCTCACAGTTGTTGGTAACACCTTATTCTTTGAAGGAAACGATAATAATGGCGGAGAGCTATGGAAAAGTGATGGCACAGAAGCAGGAACGGTGATGGTAAAAAATATTTGCCCGGGACCCTTCGGGCACAGCTTTAATTTGACCGATGTGAATGGTACGTTGTATTTTGTCGCCACTGATTGTGTAAATTACTATCAGCTTTGGAAAAGTGATGGAACAGATGCGGGAACAGTGATGGTGAAGGCTATCAACCAAAATTTTGCCGACGCGTTTGGATATAATATTGATAACTTTCTCACAAATGCCGGCGGTGTTTTATACTTCCCTGCAGATGATGCGATACATGGCATTGAACTTTGGAAAAGTGATGGCACCAATGCAGGAACAAATATGGTGATGGACATTGACCCTACAAACAGTAATAATGGGTCGCATCCTGAAAAATTAACTGCCGTAGGCAATAACCTTTTCTTCACAGCTTTCGAACCAAATTCAGGTGTAGAGCTATGGTCATTTGATTTTACGACAGGGTTGAATAAGCATTCAGGATATCCGCTATCAGCTTGTGTGTACCCCAATCCATCCACCGGTGTCGTTTCACTGAAACTTCCGAATGATGTGATCAACGCCAACACACTGCTATCAATATCATTTTTTGATCAGACCGGACGATTGGCAAAACAAATAAGCTTTACTTCTACACAGCTAAGCATTGATTGCAGCCACCTCATGCCGGGCATTTATCAATACACCGTTCAGGGTAAAGATTTTTCTGCAGCGGGAAGAATTGCTTTGATTAAATAATGCAATACTCACTGCAATCAAAAAGCCGGGAAATTTATCTCCCGGCTTTTTAGTTTCTATATGCTTCTTTTTACATTATGTCTCTAATTAAAATTAATAATATCCCGATTACCATGAGTGACATGAAACCCAATCCGTCTCAGTGATCAACCCACTCTCTTTAATTCTGAATTACCAAGGGTATAATTGATAGCCTGTCGGAATTTATACCTGATAACTGTAGAAAATAGATACCACTTTCGATGTTACTTGAATTAAGTTGATATTCATTGCTCGTAAATTCTCCAAGCACAAGCATCTTTCCTGTTGTTGTATAGAGTTTAAATCTTGTAGTTTCTCCATTTGGAGAAGTTGCCCGAATTGTAGTATTTAAACTGAAGGGATTTGGGAAAACGGAATATCCGTCATTGACGTTTAAGAGACTTACTCCTGTTGATGGTGCCATGACACTAAAAGTATCACAAAGAATGCAGTTGTTTTGATCTGTTACACACACACTATAAGATCCGGCAACCAAATTATAAAGATCTTCGTCAGTGCTTAAATTCGACCATGCATAATGATAGTTTACTGTGCCCCCACTTACCTGTAAATCTATTGACCCGTCTGAGCAAGCAATACAGCTTGCGTCTGTGACTATTGCTGTAAGCTGTATTGCCTGAGGATCTGTTAATGTGACTGTAGAAGTCGCAGTGCATCCTGCGCTGTCAAGAACTGTTACTGTATATACACCCTGACATAATCCAATTGCAAGTGCTTGTGATTGCGGAGGATTTGTGGACCAACTGTAGGTGAGTGTACCCTGACCCGTTGCGCTTGACTGTGCAATACCATCACAAGATCCTGCACAAGCAGCATTTGTTGAAGTTGCGGAAAGCAGTAATTCAGGTGGTTCAATCAAGGTAACAGATGCAGTCGAGGAGCATCCTGATGCATCCGTTGTAGCAACAGTGTAGGTTCCTGCACATAATCCGCTGACTGACATACCTGATTGAGCTGGTGTGGTAGACCATGAATATACAAAAGGTCCAACACCTGTAACAGTAGCAACTGCAGCACCATCACAGTTTCCAAAACAAGTATTCGTAACGGAGATAGTAACTTGTGTAGCACAGAAATTAGCGGGAATAACTTTAGCGACAAAAATATCAAGAAGGGTATCTCCAATTAAATTAGTTCCATCAAACCGTGCCGAATCAACATACTCACCGCAAATGTTGATATTTCCTGAATGATCAGATCCAACACCCCTTCCACGATCATTATCGGGTCCACCAAATGAACGGATCCAATTCATATTCGATCCATCAGAAGTATAGCTTGCAAGGAACACATCTGAGAACCCATTTGAAAAGACTGAATCTAAAGCAAAAATTCCGGTACTTGCAAAATCACCAACAACATATATATTCCCGGATGGATCGTGTGAAACACCTCTGCCGATATCATCTTCTTGACCGCCTCCGGAAACTGCCCACAAGTTATCACCGGAAGTGGTGTAAGCGGCTAAAAACATATCTTGATTTCCCTTTGAATAAACGATGTTGGAACCGAAGTAACCAGTCTGAAATTCACCGGTAATAATAATTTGTCCGTTTACGTTTTGTGTAATGTCCCATCCTCTGTCAAAACCGGTATCTCCGGCTTGCTTTGCCCATTGTAAAGTTCCCGCGTTATCATACTTTGAAAGAAATATATCAGTGTGTCCGATTCCTTGCAAGCTAACATTTGTAGAAAAGTCTGCGTGGCCAACGAAATAACCTGTTACATAAACAGATCCGTTTCTATCATTAACAATACCATACGCTTTATCACTATCAACTCCCCCCATTCTTCTTGCCCATTGAAAATTTCCATTGGCGTTAAACTTCACAACCATACCATCGTAATCACCTGCTGTACTAAAAAGAAAATTGTTGTTATAATATGCATCACCTTTCAGTCCACCGCAAGCATAAACATTGCCGAGCTCATCGCAAGTAACTCCGTATCCTCTTGTGTGCAATACCCCCGAACCCCCAATGTTTCGAACCCAGTTAACAGAGCCGGCTGTATCATACTTTGCGACAAACATGTTATTTACTCCCGGGCCATTGGTGACTTTCATGATTCCATCCCAGTAACAGGTATCTTCATACTCACCGGCTACGTAGATATTACCAAGGCCATCAAGTGTTATAGATTGAATTTTATCTCCACCTTTACCACCGGCAATTTTAGACCAGACCAATCTCCCTGTAGGACTATATTTTGCAAGGAATATATCGTGAATCCCTGCGGAAGAGAGCACTACTCCATCTCCAAAATCAGTATCGAATTCAATCATACCGGCAACGTAAGTATTTCCATCCGGATCTGTAACGAGATCATACCCCTCATCGAAGCCTTCGCTTTCAATACTTTTTGCCCATTGAAAACTCTGCGCTATTAGCTCACCAGAGCCAAACAAGAGTGAACTTACCATCAACATTCTTAAGAACATGTCTGAATAATTCAGCTTAACAGAACTCCCTTTCCCCCCACCATTCACCTTTTTCATACTTTAATTTTTTCTATGATTTAATTTGATTTTGTTATAAACTAATTTGTTCGGGTTTACTTCAATCTCCGAACTAATAAATGATCAATTTCTTTGATACATTTACATTTGCTCCAATTATTTTTACCATATAAATTCCGGGTGAAAGCCGGCTTTGAGATTTTTCAATCAGTATGTCTTCACCTTTAAGTTTAGGATAGTCTTTTGTGAATACTAAACTTCCCGTCAGACTAAACACAGAGACCGTAAGATTAATATCTTCAATGTTATTCAAACTAATATTCAAATCCCCTGTGGACGGATTCGGATAAATTAATGGACGAGACTCTTCCGGATTATCAAGATTCGATCCTTCTGAAGCTGAACGTGGCGATGAAGAGGTTTTTTGCATGCTGAATTCATCTCCAATGGCTCCGGTAGATGTTAAAAATTTACATGTCAGGTTTCCTCCATTTACATCGAGAACTAAGCTTCCGTAATTGTTAATGATCGACCTATACATCGCATTGTGCGGATAACCGGATTGCGTATCACCACCAGATTGTCCTGAAACACCGCATACGACATATACTGTACCATTTCCGGTGCGAGTGGTTTTCGTATATGGACCGCCACCGGACTGAATGATATTGCCCGAAGGATAAGTAGAACTACTAAATGTATTTTCCAAACCTGTATGGTTTTTTATGAAATTACTACGCTCGTAACTATGACTATGTCCACTTAATACCAGATCCACCCCATACGATTCGAGCAATGGAATAATATTTCTGCGCATGTCAACCATTTCACTCGAATTATCTGAATCATGAGATCCTTTTGAATAGGGTGCGTGATGAAAATAAACGATGGTCCATTGTTGAGTGTTGTTTGCCAAATCACTTTGCAACCAATTATACATCGGACTATTTACAGTATTATATGAACCGTAACTATCTAATGCGATTAAATGCACATTACCATAGTTCGTTGAATAATATTTTTCTGTACCGGAATTCGATGATATATCAAATATTGAAAAATAAGGAAAGTTAGTTCCTCTGGCTGCTGAACTTAAGTATCCGGATTGTGCATAGTCATGATTTCCCGGAGCGGGGAACACCGGAAGATTTTTAAAAATTGTCGGGTACACATTAAATACGTAAGCTTGATATTCCGCATCAGTACCATTAGCGTAAGCATTATCACCAAGCCATAACCATCCATTTACAGTCTGACCTGCAGTATAAGATGAGAAGGAATTACGGACTGCAGTCTGTCCGGAACTTCCATTGCCAAAATCTCCTGTCACCCAGAATTTTAGTGCCTGAGAGTTTCCTGTTGCCGGAGCGGTAACAAAATAATTATTCACATCACCTTGTAAAACAGAACCGACCTGTCCTATCGAATAATAGTATTTTGTATTTGGCAAAAGTCCTGTTAGTGCTACTGAGTGCTCTGTACTTACTGTTGAATTTGTCGCGATTCCACTCAGCAGACTTGTTGTAGTTCCAAATTTTACTTCATTATTAGATGCTGTTCCTGTTCTCCATTGAATATTAATACTGTTACCGGTAGCTACCGTCATGTAGGGCCCTCTGACCAAAGTGGTGGTGCTTGTTCCTCCTCCGGAGGCGGCAGTAGTAAACCAACCACTTGAAGAAAACGCACTTAAGGATGTACCACCACAAGAAGACTGAACAATAAACTCATAGTTTGATGAAGGCACCAGATTAGTAAGTACCAAAAAAGTTGCTGCAGAAGAGACCGGAGAGGAATATGCCGCACCCGAATTCCGGATTCTATAAGATACATTATACGATGAAGCACCTGAGATTGCACCCCAATATACTTCTGTTGATGTGGCCAGCTTATTTCTAGTGCCAAAAAAATTAACATCAGGGGTTATGCAAGTCGAGCTCACTATTCCGGTAGTAAACCATCCGCTTGAAGAAAATGCACTTAAAATACCACCACTGCAGACAGACTGAACAACAAATTCATAATTGGAAGACGGAACTAATCCTGTAAGGACGGCAGATGCACTCACTGTATTTATCGGAGATGAATATGCAGCTCCTGAATTACGAATTCGGTATGCAACATTGTAGGATGAAACTCCGGCTAATGCTGTCCATAAAACTTCAGCGGTTGTCGCTGTTACAGTTCTGGTTGTAAAATAATTTACATTGGCTATAGCGCAGGAAGGAGCTGAATTTCCATTAGCAATTAATTCCAACTCAAAAGTTAGATCTGATGAGGATGCAGTACGATTATGTACTTCAACAGCAATGATATTGTCACCCGACACAAATCTTGATACGTCTAAAGTTGCAAGCAGTACCGTCTTGCCATCGTCAGAGCAGGTTGAACTTGCCACTGTGTTATAGCTGATTGTACCTGAAGGCATGTTGTTTCTGTATACTTCCACATTATTTACATAAACCACAATTCCGTCATCTCGTCTGAGTTTTAAGGTAAAACCCGTGTAAAGGGAAGTATTCGCTATGCTCACAGTTTTTCTCAAATAATAACCGATTTTCGATTTAACCATGGTAGTAACCGGATTATCACCAAAGCCAAGTTCAGCGGCTCCCGATGCCCAGGAGGCATCATTAAAGGAACCAGTACGCCATGCAGTGCCCTGATTGGATCCATTATCCAGATATTTCCAAGTGGCTGTAGTAGGAATAATTACAGTTTGAGCAATTGCGGATTGGGCAAACAAGACTGAACTAAGTAAAATAAACGCAGAAAGTCTCAAGGATAAGAATTTTTTCATGATCTTTTAAGTATAGTGTCCACAATAAATCTGTGGCGGGTTTCATACTACAAAGGTCAGAACACATTCTGTAGTCAATATTATATAATTCCAAAGTGGATTTTCATTATTCACTGTTACGCGAAAAAAAACCACTGATTTACAAGACAGTCTGTTCCCTAAATGAACTTCCTAAATCGCTTTGCTTTAACGAAAAAACAAAATGCTGAACAGTATTCATTCAATCAAAATGCATAAAAGAAATAACTCAGTAATTCATCTGGTGCACAAAATTCAATTGGCCGAAACAATGAGCTGAGTACCAAATTTCTTGTGCGCGTTCAAATCCTGTTTAAAATGAGCATTCTCATATTCCTCAATATATTCAGCGGGAATGAAGTAATATTCCACTTCAGCTGTTACAATATTGTAGCGATGAATAATTTTGCCGTCTCTGTTTACCCTTGTGTCTGAAATGGGGCTTAGAGCCTCCCGTATCGGAACATTATATATAGAACCCATGATGTATCTTGTATTATTTTTTTTTACGATAAAATGATCACTGATCACAAACTATTTTTTTGACGAACTATGCCTTAGAGGAAGCCAATTCCAGTTTTTTGAGCTCACTATAAAATTCCGTTCTGAAAGTGTGCCAATTCCCGCTTCCGTTTTGAATATAATCATCAAGTTTCAGTTTGAGAACCTTATTTCCCTTTTCAAGCTCAAACACTTTTAACAGGTTTGCACTTTTTGAATTGTCGTTTGTTTGAACAAAATGTGTCTTCAGGTTTTTAATCTCCTGTTCACTGATCCGAATTTTTTCTTCAGCTTCTCTTACGAACTTCTGAAAATCGCTATTCACTTCTTGTTGTCCGGAGACAACCTCTTTTATCGCAATTTCCGGGTTCTCTATTTCAACTGAGGCAGAGGACATAGCATAAGGTTGTTGTTCTATCTTTGATTTACAATTAATCAAGCTAATTGAAATTACACAGACAAACATGTAGAATAATACTTTATTTAGAACTCTCATTGTGGATGAACAAAATATCACTGTTTAATTTTTCTAAAATTCTCTTTTCAAAAAAAAGGATGCCGTCTGAATTAATTTTCCACACGCCACCCTTTTTACAAAATCCAAGCAGGTTTCTAAAATAGAAAATCGTGAAACCTGCATAAGGTTCGATTATACCACCCATGTTTTTAGAAAAACAAAACAAGTTTGGTATGACACCGATTATCTACAGTTTTGAAATCAGGTCGTGCAACTCTTCTTTAGTTTTGCCCAATTTCTTTTGGAGTCGGCCCAACATTTCATCTTTCTTGCCTTCAGCGAACATTAAATCGTTGTCAGTTAAAGTCGCAAACTTTTGTTTGAGTTTGCCTTTTTGCTCATTCCAGTTTCCTTTTAATTCAGTTGTGTTAGCCATTTTCTAAGGTTTTTATATTCGTTAATAACTCTGCAAAGATGGGGTTGACGGAATGAAATTTAGTTACACAATAATGAATTATTGTTGTAAAATTCACTCATGGGCATATTTAATTAAGAAGAAGGTCTTTATTTGAATCCATCTTATGCGATAGAAAAAAATCTATCGCATAAGATGGATTAAGCAAATAAAAACAATGCTCAACTTTTTCCTCTTGTAAGCAACAGTTGGCAGCATTATCCTGTGAGGAAAGATGGCGACTTTTAATAATTCAGGATGTAGCGTTTATATACTATATGAATTAAAGTGTACTGAGCAATTTTAGTGAGTCCCATTTTTCCGCGAGTTGTTCTTCGGCCTTATGCAGAAGTTTTTCCGCGAGCACCGCATCATTCCTTTGAAGGAGCGTGAATCGACCTTCCTTATACATGTAATCGCTTAAGGGGATGGATGGTTCTTTGGAATCGAGAAAAAATCTTTTTCCGGCCGGATGCATAGGGTTGTAGCGGTACAATGGCCAGTATCCTGATTTCACTGCATTCTCCTGTTGCTCCGCCCCCTTGGCAAGATCATATCCATGTGCGATGCAATGGCTATAAGCGATGATCAGCGAAGTACCGGGATATGCCTCTGCTTCCTGAATGGCACGAACTGTCTGGGTGTCATTAGCCCCGATGGCTACCTGTGCCACATATACATTACGGTTAGTGATCGCAATTTGTCCAAGATTTTTCTTCGCCACTTTTTTTCCGGCGGCGGAAAAACGAGCAACGGCTCCTATCGGTGTAGCTTTAGAAGTCTGACCTCCTGTGTTGGAATAAACTTCCGTATCCATCACAAGAATGTTCACATTCTCACCACTGGACAAAACATGATCCAACCCTCCATATCCGATATCATAAGCCCAGCCATCACCTCCAACAATCCAAACAGATCGGGCCTCAAGGTTTTCAGTCAAGCTAGATAAGCGAAGAGCGTCAGGTGTATTCAGATTTTTCAGCTTCTGATTAAGTTCTGCAATATTATCTTTCTGCCTTTTTATTTCCGCTTCATTTAGCATTTCATTGTGAAGAATGGAATCAATCAGAGATTGGTCAATCTTTCCTGACATTCCGGCCAGCACCTTCGCGGCAGTCTTCTTGCGGTGGTCTGCCGCTAATTTAATTCCCAAACCGAATTCCGCATTCTCCTCAAATAATGAATTTCCCCAAGCCGGGCCTAATCCTTCTTTATTTCGAGTCCATGGAGTTGTTGGAAGACTGGCACCGAAGATGGAGGAGCAACCTGTAGCATTAGCCACTACCATACGATCGCCGAAAAGCTGACTCAACAATTTCAGGTAAGGTGTTTCCCCGCATCCGGCGCAAGCGCTTGAAAATTCAAAAAATGGTTGCAAGAGTTGGGTTCCTTTTACACTTACCAGATTTAATCGTTGACGGTCTATTTCGGGTATAGACAGGAAAAATTCCCAGTTAACTTTTTCCGGTTCAAGTAAGGATAATTTTTCGTGCATGTTGATTGCCTTATGCCCTGCATGAGTTTTACTCTCTACCGGACAATGCTCCACACAAAGTTTACATCCGGTGCAGTCTTCTACCGCGACTTGCAAGGTATACACCTCTTGTTCTTTATTAAATTCCTTTCCTATTGGAGAAACATGTTTAAATCCTTCGGGAGCCTTCAGCAATAAATCTTTCTGATAAATTTTAGCCCGTATCGCGGCATGAGGGCAAATGATCACACATTTGTTGCACTGGGTGCATAATTCTTCATCCCAGGCCGGTACAGCGGAAGCAATATTTCTTTTTTCCCACTGTGTAGTTCCGGTAGCGTAGCCGCCGTCCGGAGGGAAAGCACTGACAGGAAGCTCATCACCTTCTCCGGAAATTATTTTTTGCAATACACTCCTGGCAAAGTCGGGCGCGGAATCATCCATCACATATCCATATTCAAGAGTAGAGGTAACTTCTTTAGGGTATTCCACAAGTTGAAGATTTTCCACAGCTTTTTCAACGGCCATAAAATTTTTCCGGATTACACTTTCTCCCTTACCGGAATAGGAAACCTGTAATGCACTTTTAATTTTCTCAATAGCTGCATCATGAGGAATGATGTCTGAGATGTAAAAAAAGCAAGTCTGAAGAATTGTATTGATACGCGTACCAAGTCCCGCTTCCTGTGCAACCTTTGTCGCGTTGATCACATAAAAATTAATCTCCTTGTCAATCATCTGCCGCTGTACCTGGCGGGGAAGCTTATTCCAAACTTCGATTGCATCATAAGGAGCATTCAGCAGAAAATTGCAACCCTGATCAGCATTTTTCAAAATATCAAACTGCATCAGAAAATTAAACTGATGACAGGCAATAAAATTGGCTGAACTGATCAGGTAAGTGGATTGAATAGGTTTTTCATCAAACCGAAGATGTGATATCGTAGAAGAGCCTGATTTTTTTGAATCGTAAACAAAATAACCCTGTACATTATAATCCGTTGAGTTGCCGATGATCTTAATGGAATTTTTATTCGCACTCACTGTTCCATCCGCTCCAAGTCCATAGAACAATCCACAAAATGTAAGTCCTTTCTCCAGACTGAAAGAAGAATCATAGTCAAGACTGGTATAGGTGATATCATCCTTGATACCAATGGTAAAATGGTTTTTAGGAATTTCCTTATCAAGTTCCTCAAATACAGCTTTCACCATGGCCGGAGTAAATTCTTTCGACGATAAGCCATAACGCCCGCCAATGATCATTGGGTTTTGCAGAAAGCGCAGTGGATTTCTTGATCGCTCCTCCGCAATCGCAGTGACGACATCCTGATACAATGGCTCTCCAATTGCTCCAGGCTCTTTAGTACGGTCAAGCACCGCGATTGATTTCACAGTCCGGGGCAAGGCATCCATAAAATCACTGACTGAAAACGGTCTGAACAAATGAACATTCAGCAATCCTGTTTTATCACCTTGCGCATTCAGAAAATCTATGGTTTCACGAACAGCTCCCGCTCCGGAGCCCATAAGTATAATCACTTTCGTCGCATCCGGGTCTCCGTAGTAGTCAAATAAATCATAGCTCCTCCCGGTGAGAGTCGCGAATTTTTTCATCATCTCTTTCACCACTTCCGGAGTTCTGTTGTGATAACTGTTGGAAGCTTCCCTGCTTTGAAAAAAAACATCCGGATTCTGAGCTGTTCCTCTTATGCTTGGATGCTTAGGAGACAAACTTCTTGAGCGGTGGGCCGTAACATCCTCCTCATTGATCATGTTGCGAATGGAATGATCCGTTAGCAAAGAAACTTTTGACAGTTCATGCGAAGTTCTGAAACCATCAAAAGCATTTACAAAAGGAATACGCGCCTGCAGGGCAGATGCCTGAGAGATCAATGCAAAATCCATTGCTTCCTGAACTGTACTCCCGAAAAGGATGGCAAAACCTGTGGAACGAACAGCCATTACATCCGAATGATCTCCAAAAATAGATAGGGCGTGAGTGGCCACAGTGCGGGCAGCAACATGAAGCACGAAAGGTGTCAATTCGCCCGCGATCTTAAACATATCAGGGATCATGAGCAACAAGCCCTGAGAGGACGTAAATGAAGTTGTTAATGCCCCTCCCAACAATGACCCATGAACGGCACCTGCGGCACCACCTTCACTTTGCATTTCAACAATGCGTGGGATATCGTTCCAGATATTTAATTTCTCTTCCGCTGCCCAGTCATCACAGTGTTCTCCCATTGCTGATGCCGGTGTAATTGGATAGATTGCACAGACTTCATTCGAACGGTATGCCACTGAAGCTACTGCTTCATTGCCATCCATTACTTTTAACTCTTCCGGGTGCAAAAGCAATGCTTCCGGAATATCACTATTTAGTATCATATTTTTGAGAGAAAGATCTGTGTGTATCATGAGTATAAAATCAGGTCGCCTGAGTCATTTCAGAACTCTAAAAATACGGGCGAAAAACCACTTATAACATGACAAATGTCAAGTAATGCCATCAATTCAAGCTGAATGGAGCATAATTACTCGAAAAAAATAAAAAAACATCTCTAAAATAGCCCTAAAAGCACGCAATAACTTTTATTCGTGCATTCGTGGCAATATTTTTCCCTTCGGTGCTTCAACCGCTTCTGCATTAGAAGCACAAACCTTCAGATTCATTTCTTTTAAAACGCCAAATAGAAACATCAAATTCAATTCGGCAAGTAATAAACCCATCTACTGCAATACAAAAAAATCTATTGCAGTAGATGGATTAAATTAAATAAATCTGGAGTAGGCCAATTTTATCCGGGATTTCAGTGAAAACGCTTTCCGGTTTTTCGGGAGGGCTTGGCGGATCTCACCTTTAGATTTTCCTGATGGAGGGCAACTTCCTCCTTGTTCTGAAATGCTCTTTCAACCTGATGTGTCTCAAATGTATTGAGTGGCGGAACATTTCCTGATTCATGGATAAAATGCATATCCTCTCCGGAAGTCATTATTTCAGGAAGTTCTTTTTCGCTAAACGGAGCTATTATCTTTCCCGCGACAAGCCTCTTTGGTGACTCCTGAACAAGCGGTTTTGTTTTCGTAGTTATTACTTTCTTAGCGGCAATAGTTTTTATTTTACTCTTAGCGGAAACTTGCGTCTTCTTTGCGACAACAGCACTAGCTTTAGGTCTGGTTGTAACTTTCGTTTTCTGAACTTTTTTATTTTTGTTTCCGGCAAGTACCTTTACTTTCTTTTTGACGACAACCCTTGCCTTTTTCTTTATTATCTTCTCTGATTTCTTCGCGACAACTTTTTTCTTTACTGTACCCTTTACTTTTAATTCACTTTTACCTGTAACATTTTTTGCATTTTTAATAGCAGTCGCTATCAGTACACCTTCCTTCATTTTTTTATTCGCCTTTAACATTGCATTAGCAATCTGAATCGCTTTTGTTCGTACAAGGGGACTCAACTTTTTCATTGAATCCGGATAATTTGATTTAGTCCAGGGCATAATTTTGTTTTTTAAATTATAAATTCTGCAATACTTTACTGAGCCTAAAGATGGGTATCCCTAGGCAAAAAATCTTGCATAATAAGTGAAATTAGTTACATGATTCACAGTATTCAGAGGGTACATTGTCGGGACTGGGTTTTATAGGATTCATGGGATGGGCAAAATTGTCAGAATCAGGTTGACTAATGAAACATATTATAAAAAACAGTGAAGTTAAATTTACATTTATGAGCTTAGCATCCTAAACTATACATAAGCCGGGATCATGTCATATGTCGGAAAACAATGGCTGATTATCACAAAAAACAGACAATCGAGCCTAAAATTCAGGACATTTTTTCAGGACTCCAATTTTTCCAGTAAACTTGTATATCTAAACTACAACAGTTTCTGTTATTTTATTAAATCTGTAGCAAACTTAGACGACAAACTATCAAATCCAAATATCATGACGAAAGAAAAAAAGGGGAAAAATAAAAAAGCTGAAAAGCCAATGACTCTTGAGATGATGCAAATGGCAAACGCCAAATTATTAGATTACATACAAAGTCAGAATTTTGGGAGCCTGGAAGAAATAAATGATTTTGTAAGTAAAAACGTGAATGGGAAACGAATCGATGAAATAGTTCCTGAGAAAACAACAAAAAAATCAGATATCGAGAAATCGGATGATTTGATGTATGAGGCATACGAGGCTAGTCCGGCAAAAGCGCGCAAACTGGTATTACAGGCTTTAAAATTAAATCCTGAGAATGTCAGGGCTTTAACTTTTATGGGAGACGAGGCAGGAAGTGAAGAAGATACCATTAAAT
This sequence comes from uncultured Flavobacteriales bacterium, assembly GCA_964355885.1. Taxonomy (GTDB): domain Bacteria; phylum Bacteroidota; class Bacteroidia; order AKYH767-A; family 2013-40CM-41-45; genus QQVM01. The sequence continues at coordinate 14,194 of CAYHFJ010000014.1, read as the reverse complement.
TTTATAAGCAAGCCATGGATGCAGGATCAAAACAACTAGGCGAACAATATTTCAAAGAAAACAAAGGTCATTTCTGGGGAATGAATGAAACGAGGCCTTTCATGACAGCCAAATTAAACTACGCTAACACTCTGGCCGGTCTCGACAAATCCGAAGAAGCGGCAAAAGAATATGCGGAGTTAATTGAACTAAATCCGAATGACAACCAAGGGGTGCGATATAACTTAGCCGGTATTTTACTCTATCACAAAAACTACGCAGCCTATTTAAAACTGTACACTAAATTTAAGAATGAATATACAGCTAATTGGCTCTTTAATTACGCTCTGCTTTTATTCGCGACAGAAGGCCCGACTCCGAAAGCGAACAAAGCATTGATTGAAGCGAACAAACAGAATGCACATGTACTTATGTTTATGACTCAAAGAAAAAAAATTACCGCGGATCTTGATGAAGGCTTTTATAGTCCGGGGGATGAAAGAGAAGCCGCATATTATTTACTGGATAATTTCAAGAACTGGATGGATTTGCCGGATTCTGTGGAGTGGATACTGACTTTTATGGATGCGCTGGATCGGAAGAATTAATGATGAATTGAAGTCCGGATTCTTGAGAAAAATGGGGAGTCAGAACTTAATTAAGTTCATTTATTTTGATTTTCTTTTAGTGAACTATGCCGCTTCAAACCCACAAGATCCCAAGGGATGACGTTGCTGAGTACGAATTCTCTCAACAGATGGCAGGTTAGTTGAGGAGAAACAATACACGGCTATACTTACTTCATCCGGCTCTGAATGACTTTTTAAAGAAAATTATTTTAATTGATATTTCAGTGTATAGGATTTGATTTAGTCTTATAATTAATTAGTTTTAACCTCAAATACATCTGGCGATTTATCAAAACACAAAGCACATGAAAACGAAAACATTTTTTTTATGGCTGCTCCTGCTATCATTCAGCCAATCAGTCGGAGCGCAATCACTTGCGCCCACAGTTCTTTCGCCTGCAGGAAGCTTCCAGAGTAATGGAGGACATTCTCTTTCACAAACGGTTGGAGAAATGACAATGGTTCAAACCTTTTCCTCGGGATCTTCAATCCTGACACAGGGAATACAGCAGCCCCAAAGCGGCTCTGTAAGGGTTCCGGAATATCAAAACAGCACTTATTCCATGGAAGTATTTCCAAATCCGGGTAAAGGAAATTTTTATATCGACCTTAAAACTCCATCTGCTGCAAGTGTTCGTCTGCATGTTTTAGACGTGATCGGACAGCTGGTTCTAAGCGAGCAAAATCAAAGTATTGCAGGAGACCAACGGCAAGTTCTCGATTTGACAGGGATGCGGGATGGAACCTATATGGTACAAGCTATCTTCTCTGACGCTTCAGGAAGTGAAATATTTCGTAAAACGGAGAGAGTTCAACTTGTAAAATAAAAAAACATTCAAATTCTAAAAACATCTAACATGAAACTCAAACAACACATCCTATTACGTCTTCTACTGCCCTTCTTTTTTGTTTTAAATCTGTTTTGCTTCAGCTTCACCACACTTATTGCAGGCGTGGTGACAGCTCCTACTAAAATGAATTACCAGGCAGTTGCAAGAGATGCTGCAGGAAATCCCCTGCTTTCTCAAGCTATCAGTGTGCGCTTCTCAATCCGGGCCACTTCTGCTTCCGGAACCATTGATTACCAGGAAACACAATCTCTCACAACCAATTCCTTCGGACTTTTCTCCACGGCCATAGGCAGCGGAACGATAAGTTCTGGTTCATGGAACGCGATTTCCTGGGAAAGTACCGACCATTATCTTCAGGTAGAATTTGATCCAGCCGGTGGAACTTCCTGGATTGACATGGGTACTTCTCAGTTGCTTAGTGTTCCTTACAGTTATTTTTCCAATAAAGCCCTCTATTCTCTCGACAACCACTGGTCTTCGCTCGGCAACGATATATGGAATGAATATGCCGCGGGAAATGTTGGGATTGGTACTTCAACACCAACGCATCGTTTAGATGTACGGGACGCATCACCTACACCTGATGTTGGAATTTTGAATGTGACTGCGACACAAAGTCCTTCAAGCAATAGAAATGCTTATGCTGTCTATGGCGAAAATACTGTTGATGATTGGTTTGGAATCGGTGGTGTATTCCGTGGAGGATATGAGGGAGTATCAGGTATCGTTGAACCAACCGGCTCACTATATTATCACGGTGTGTATGGCAGCGCTTTCGGAGGAACGGGTAGCAATTATGGAGCATTCGGATACAGTGATCAGGTGGGTGTTCTTGGAAACTCAGCAGGAAATGGTACAGGCCTTACCAGTTACTACGGCCTCAGCTTTTTAGAAAGCATTGGAGTATTTGGAATCGGACAGGTAAACAGTACTACTAATGGAATTAGTTACGGTCTTGTAGGAGAAGCAACAAGCGGAGGCAGTAAAAACAATACCGGTGTTTTTGGTTATGCTAGAGGTGCTCAGGGTACCAATGCGCGTAACTGGGGTGTACTAGGTGTATCTGATGATCCAAACTCATCAGCCGGATTGCTTGGAATAGCCGACCCTGGTAGTTCAGGCAGCAACGGGCATGGTATTGAAGGAGATGTTCTTTCCGGTGCAGATCAGATTGCAGTTTTTGGCTATGCCGCCGGATCAACCGCAACTGATTATGCAGGATATTTCATAGGCAACATCTACGCGACAAGCGCTAGTTCAGGAATTAAAGCATTTAAAATTGATTACCCACTTGATCCCGAAAACAAATATCTGATTCATTCATCGGTAGAAAGCAATGAGATGTTGAATATGTACAGCGGAAATATAACAACTGACGCGCAAGGTTACGCAGTCGTTGTGTTACCTGAATATTTCGAGACACTCAACAAAGATTTTCGTTACCAGTTCACCTGCATCAACGAATTCGCTCAGGCAATTGTGGGTGAAAAGATCCGCAACAATCAATTCACAATCCGTACCGACAAACCGAATGTAGAAGTGAGCTGGATGGTTACCGGCGTCCGCCACGATCCTCTTGCAAACAAATACCGGATACAAGACCTAATTGACAAACCAGAAAGTGAAAAAGGAACCTACCTCACTCCCGAATTGTATGGAAAAACCATCGAGCAGGCGACGCATAAACCTTCTTATCTCAAGAAAGGCGCTCCGGTGAATAAAGTGAGAAATGTGATGGATGACCCGAAGTTGGGGAGGAGGTAAAAGTTTTTAAGTTGTTGAAGTTAAATGTTGAGTCTCGGTTTGGAAAGATTATTCGCGTGGATTTTATCAAACCGGGACTTTATATTTTTATGTAATGCCATTAACTTCTTAATAATTCAACTAATGACTGATTGATGTATAACTGGTATTTCCCCTTCTGTTGATTGACCAGGAAGCCATTTTGTTCAAGCTGTTTCAAATGCCTTGTTGCTGTTGTGTAATGGATCCCTAACAAAGTTCCGAGCCTGACCGGGGTAATGATTGGCATTGCAAATAACTGTTCCACCAAATCGGATGAATAAATTGCAGGACATTTTTGCTTGATTCCATCTTTCATTATCTGGTGCAAGGAGATTATTTTCAACAGAACCTCCTTTGTCTCCTTTGCCTGAAGGTAAAAACCTTTGAGCATGTATTCAACAAATTCAGTCCACTTACCTTTTGAAGTTACTTCATTCAACAAGCGATAATATTCTGAACGATGCTTATTGATGTATCCGCTGATGTATAACATAGGAAAACTCAACAGCCCTTCCTGTACAAGATATAAGACCATGAGAATTCTTCCTGTTCTACCGTTCCCGTCACCGAATGGGTGAATTGCTTCGAACTGGTAATGAGAAATAGCGCATTTTATGAGTGGGTCTGTTTCATCTTCGATGTCGTGAATGTAATTTTCCCAGTTTGCAATCAGTTTGCTTATGTCCCCGGATGAAGGAGGGGTGTACAGAACTTTTCCAGTAGATGAATTCTCAATACGGTTTTGTGTTTTCCGGTATGCGTGGCTATTTTCTGCCAATAGTTCTTTGTGAATACCTAATATCAATCGGTTCCCGATGGGAATTTTCTTCATCCCATTGAACCCATACAAAACTGCATCCCTGTACCGTAGAACCTCCTTGTTTTCAATTTTCTGCTCAGCTTCAGGAAATAATTGTTGTTCTAAAACTTTTTCAACTGTAGTATTTATGTTCTCTATGCCGGAACTCGCAACGGATTCCCGAAGGATTGAAGGGCTTAATAGCAAGGAGGGATTTGGGAGGGAATGTGAGTAACCTTTGAGCTCTCCAAGTTCTGTCCGAGCCCTTAAAAGCCATTTTACAAGGGTTTTCTGACCGGAATCGAAGTTGGGAGGCAGTTCAGGAAGAGGAAAGGGGTATGTTGCATCGAATGACATATCGGGGTTGATATATCACAAAGATAGAAATTATATGACATATCTAAAACTCTTTGTAAAGCTATTTCAGGACAAGACACATTTGCTGGATGGAATGTCCAACTTTGTGTCCTGCTCTCGATTTTAATTAAAACTGTGCACCATGAAGCATGACGCCCTGTCCTGCAAGATGTCCCGTTTGATGTTACTCTTTGAAAAGGTATTTTGTAGCGGTGCTTTGACCTTTCGAAGAGACACCCTACCTCAATCACGCCCCTGAAACTTAATGTAAAATGATGTTTTCCGTTTGAAAGGTTTTTCATATTCTTGAAAGCCATTTTCATCAAGGCCTATCACTTTCCCTCTAAAATGCCGGTAGTCCATTTGTTTCACGGAATTTAAGAAAAACTCATTGTCAACGAAAAAATACTGCGGCGAACTTTCAGTAAATGAGAATGTCAGATAATTTCTAAAACGAAGAGGGGAATTACTCCGGGAAAATTCTTCTGTATAAACTTTTGTCTTTTTGTTTTGATTGTCATTCCTAGGAACAACTGAGAACTTAGTAATAGCCTTAAGTTTATAATGCTCACCGGGCCATAAATAAAATTGGGATCTATAATAGTTTGATTTCGGAGGAATAAATGTTAGTCGCTCCGGCTTCAGGGTCGATGAGTTCGAACTTTGCAGTCCTTCGTTATATGAATACCCCGGCTTAAGTAACGGGCCATTATAGTAATATCCGCGATAATAACTTAAGCTCTGAGTTTGAGATTCATCAATCCAATAATCCAATTTATTATCATTATAAATGAAAGATGAATTTTTCCAGTCAACATAAATTGGCACCCCAAGCTTGTTATAAACTGAGAATGACATAATGCCATTACTCGTCCAAAATGAATATGTAATTTTCACCATGTCTGTCTCAAAGACATAAAATCCATCCAGAATTTGTGTATTTGTTGATTGTGTATCAAAAATTTGGATTAAAGATTTTGAGCAGCTACTTAAGAGGATTGTAAGCGATAAACATAGGTACAGTTTGTTGATCATAATCAAAACGTATTTATTAATTATCAAATTTGAATCATCTCCCAAGCACAATATAATAAATTAATTACGGAAATAATTTCGTCTACAGCGCAAATACACTGCGCAGTAATCCCCATATCTTGCATACCCCTTTAAGCATCAACCTTTGAAGGTCCATATCCACCAAAATGCCCTCCTATAAATCTGCCCCATGAACAATATTCCCATAGTCAATGAATACTTACTTGACAAAAACCAGCATACGCTTACACATGAAGTTAAAAACAAGTCAATGTCTGTTTTCAGTGAAGATGGAAGATACATTAGTGGCAAGCGGTTGTACTTTGCATACTTTGAGACTTATCCCAACATTGTTAAACTCCACAATATTAATTATGAAAAAGCGATCAAATGGGTAGAAAAAGAATTTGCCGTAAGTATTCTGAACAAGCACTATCTGTCAAAATCAATTGTGCATGCACACCCGGAAAACCATATCATTAATGTCTTATACATACTTTCGCATGAAGTACTGATAGATATTGAAAATTGCGGTACGGTTGGAATTCTTTTCAAAAGCAATGATGAATCCCTTGCACGTAAAATTGAATCCGGATTAAAACGATTCAGGCAAAAAAACTTGGGCAGAAATCAATTCAACTTGCTCATCGAAACTATGCACGGACTGGAATTGGTACCGGTGAAGAATAAGAATCCGAAACTTGATATTTCCCTGAATTATAATGATGACTTGGTAGAGCTGCATCCTTCATTACTCAAAACACTAAATACCAAAAACAAATCCGGCTTGACACTTTTTCACGGAATACCCGGCACCGGGAAAAGCACTTATATCAGACACCTCATTCATAAAATACAAAAGAAAATAATTTTTATACCTCCGCGCATTGTCGCCAACCTTGATTCACCGCACATGACCGGCATGCTGATTGAAAACCCGAATTCTGTCTACATCATTGAAGATGCTGAAGAACTCATCAAGTCCAGGGAGAACAATGGCAACTCCAACATTTCCATGCTGCTTAATCTCACCGATGGAATGCTGGGCGAAAGCTTGGGCATTCAGGTTATTTGCACCTTCAATACGCATCTCAATAATATTGATAAAGCCCTTCTGAGAAAAGGACGACTCAATGTAATGTATCAATTTAAAAGTCTCAAAAAGGATAAAGCCAATGCGCTACTAAATTCATTAGGAAAAAATGCATGTATCGCGAACAAGGAAATGATACTTGCGGATATTTACAATGTCGAACAAGCCGAATTTAATACGGCAGAGAAAACTCAAATCGGATTTTTACACGTCTAACTTTAAAATAAATGATAACGAACAATCAAAGCGACCTCCTCTACTTCGCAGACACATTAAGAAGAAAATTTCCGGCATTTACTGTTGCGCGGGAAGAGAAATTGAAATTACTTGATATCAATTATTCAGAATTACAAAGCACAAAGGATATCTGGTGCCGTGACTACATGCCCATCCAGATTGAGCGCGACAGGTTCGTCCAATTTCAATACCCACCCTCCTATCTTAAGAATCAAAAATACAAAGCCAGTATCACCAATACCGATGAAGTTTGCCAAAAACTGAATATCACGAAGATAAAATCATACATTGTCCTTGATGGCGGGAATGTGGTCTGTTCAGAAAAAAGGTGATAACAACCGATAAGGTTTTTATCGACAACAAGGAAAGGCCTGAGGAGCAAGTCATTCAGGAACTGAGGAATTTATTTGAAGTGGATGAGATTATTATCATTCCCAGACAACCCTATGATATTTTTGGCCACGCCGACGGAATGATTCGCTTCACTGATGAAGAGACTGTGCTAGTAAATGATTTTTCAAGTGAAAGCGACAGTTTTCGTTCTAACCTGAAAAAAGCTTTAGACAAAAACAAACTTTTACAAATACCATTTACTTATGCTCCTTCTTTGGAAGTAAATTCAGACAAAATTCCATCTGCCTGTGGCATCTACATTAACTACCTGCATATTGGAGAGAAAATTCTAATGCCTATTTTTGGTTTGCCTACAGTTGAAATTGCCTTAAGTCAAGTGACAGAAATTTATCCAACATATAATATTGATACAATCAACTGTGAAGAGATCGCAAAGGAAGGCGGTGTGTTGAATTGTATTGGGTGGAATGTGAAATTCTGGAAGTTGATTTTGGAGGATTATGGGGAGTATTACGTGGTAAAAAATTAAGACATATGTGATTATTATATGTGCAACGAAAAATAACATCTCGTAATTCCGTGTTTATTTTATAGAGATCAAAGTCGAATGAATCTCGTCCCGAAGTTTGGGTGTTACTTTTACCTCATCAGCAAAGGTTTTCCATTTACTGACCGTATCGTTGATTTCATCAATCACCGATTCTGCCTTTTTATTTTTAATGGATCTTCCAATGACTAAGAGGTCTTCCTTCCTGATATCGTTTCGCTTTCCATTAATGCTTAAAGCATGCTGACTTACCCACCGGTGCTTCGGCTGATAAGCATGGCATAAATCATAAGCAGGTGCTAATTCCCATTTACCATCTTTCTTTAGTCTGAAAGCAAAATTTTTAGTGTGATCATCGCAATTACGGGCAAGTACATTAAATACCATTCTTCTGAATAGTTGTTCAGCATCCGGATAAGGCAACTTCAGTTCACGCATGGTTTGAAAAAGCTGCTCGTAACTAAAGCTGGTTACCGCATTGAAATCAAAATGCTTCATCGCACAAAAAGTCTGGATATGATGTTTTGTCGAACCGCTCTCTCTGTCAAAACGCATGGTCATGAAATGTGCTCTGCCGTTTTCCTCCAGTAGTCTGGACGGCATCATGTTAATACCACAGGTCTTCGCCATATTGTAATAGGCCATTTCCACCCTGCCATAACCTTTACTCGAACCCACTTGCACATCACTCACACCATCCAGTTTTATCAGCCAATGTTCATAGCCCTTAGGTGCATTTGTTTGGCCTGATCTCACTTCGCCGGTTTTTTCATTGTAGGCAATCACAGCTTTAGGTCGTGCTCCACCGGCGGAAGTGCCTATTCTTAAAATTTCTCTCATCGCATTTTCTTCATGCGCCAGAAAATTGGTATTGAAAGATTCCTTCTTAGAAAGTATCTTCCTGGCAGTATGTACCAGACTATCTACTTCGATGGAGAATGTTTTACTGCTATCTTGTAAAGTGGCCGGCTCAAATTCTAATGCTCCCATTCCTCTGGTCCCTATAAAGCAAAGTGTTTCAACCGGATTCATGCTGTCTGATGGACGACCTTGTTGCGCCAACCACAAGTTGATTAATTCATTTCCATATCTATCGGGTAGTACATCGGCCAATAAACCCGGTAAGCCTTTGAAAGTATCTAATTCCGGATCAGCTTTCTTTCGCAAGGAAGGGAAACTGAAAATACTTTTTCCCGTATCTATTGGCATTTGTAAGGGAGCTAAATCCCAACCCAAACTCTTGAATTTTTTATCATACTCAAAGGTGGCAATGCCGGTTGCTTCATCCCAGGCAACAGCACCTGCAAGTTCTCCCCATATTTTTACAAATGCCGTTTTCATATTTACCAATCTGTTTCTTCCGAGCTTTTCGCTTTTTTATTTCTTGCTCTTTTACGTGTATCCATTTCCATTTTTGCCATAGCAAGAGGACTAATTCTTTTCTCTACCTCGAAGGCAGCCATCACCTGCAATTGATCCAATACACGAAGAACCTGTAAGAGTGTAGCCAGAGTTACCGTTTCGCCTCTCTCAAGCAAGCTAAGTGTAGACCTACTGATCCCGGCAGCATGTGCAAGTTTTTCTTGCGTTTTGTTTTGCTCCAGTCTGTGGTGTTTCACAAAGGTCCCAATATGCGATGCTAATGCCTGATCAGTCAAAACATCCCAATTTCTGTATGAATTATCACTCATAAAATAGTTATTTTAGGTTTAATGCAAAGAAACTCATACGAAAATACAATAAAAATAGATACAGACCAAATCAGAATGATAAATCATGCATAATAATCATAATTACACATTTATGAATGATTTATCATACAAATTGTATATTTATAGGGTCAGAAAACATATTTATAAATGAGTAATACCGTAAACCATCCTAGGATATTCACTCTTTAAGAAAGAGTACAATTGATAGGATAAGTTACTTAGTTCCAGAATTCCTAATAATTAACAGCACAACCCTTTTACGAACCCAGTCTCACTTTTTTCCTGATAAAAAAAGTAAACAACGTGTCCGACAACTGGCGGAAAAAATCAAGACCAATTAATTATTAGCAATTATTTTTAAAATTCCTAAACAAATATTTATTAAATATTTCATATATCAATAAGCAAACCCCATACCTTCACCTTTAAACCTGAATAAGCATGTACATATTTATCAGCTATATCATTGTGATTATCCTTTATTCAATTTACAGAAGCACGAAGAAATCTCATTCTAAGGCCAAACAAAAAGGTCCAGATTTTCCGGATGATAAGGTAGCAGTCAAGATTTCAAAGGTTCTTGACTCTATGAATTTTGATTATAAAATGATCACTCAGAAAACCGAGAAAATAGTATTTACATTTGACATGCGAACAAATCACATTTATACACAATGCTATATTGTGATGGATCCAGATGAAATGTATACAACGCTCATAATTCAAAACCCGGTGCTAATTCCGGAAGCTAAAAGAATGAGAGTTTTTGAATTTTTGGGTATGATCAACTACGATTCTCAACTGGGTCAATTTAAGATGAATAATGAAAATGGTGTAATAAGACTCAATTCAGGACTAACGTTTGAATTTATCAGGGAAGAATCAGTTGAAAATATAGCCAAATGGTTTCAAAGCTCATTCGACCTGATGGATCAAATATTTCCGGGACTCATGGCGGTTGGTTATGGCAACGTGCTTCCTGCAGAAATGTATGACAGGTTAAATGGGACGGTGGATGCGAGGTTGAATTGAATGTTTGTGGAAATCATGCTGGTTTGAAGATTGCATTCAAAAAACTCTAGCACCTTTAGTCCAGACTTGTATAAACATGAATCATTAAGCTACCATTGCTTTCTTCCCCACCAAATAAATCCCCACCTGCAACTCTTCCCAAGAATTCGAATCATCCTCAACTTTTAAAATCTCGGCGGAGAGTAATGCCTTGTCACTATCGAGCAAACCGCTGAGGACTTCATTTTTCTCCTTGGGCACGAAACCAATTTTTTCTCCCCCGTAGTGAAGCACGATGGCATGCCGGTCAAACTTGTTTTCGGGTTTGCGGACAAGAGTCAAGAGTTCGCCGGGTTTCATTGAGTCCATTAAGTCATGACCGGAATAATACTGAAATCCTTATACAGCGGAGACTACGCAGCCTATTTGCGCAGGTGCCCTGAATTGCTTAGATTTTTTTTACCACAAAGTGCGCAAAGGAAGGCACAAAGGGAACAAGTTAATTCAAATGGTGGCCGGGGACCAGTTTTGAACCTCTCCGCATTTCCGGGTAAGAATCTTTTAGGAACCAAATAAGTGTATCCCTGATTATACCACATGGATACAATTCCTCTGTGCACTTTGCGCCTTCCTTTGTGAACTTTGTGGTTTAATTTTAACCTCTACTCATAGTTGAACAGTATGGTAAAATAATCAGACCGAAATTTGTATCTTCGATTTTTCAATTTTGGGTTTCGAATTTAAAAAATACTACATGAAAAAAACAAAGATCACCGTTGAAACAATAATATCAGCGGAAGCATCAAAAGTCTGGAATTGCTGGACGCAGCCTGAACACATTACAAAATGGAATTTTGCTTCTGATGATTGGCATTGCCCAAAAGCATCTAACGACTTAAAGGTTGGTGGGAAATTCAGTTGGACTATGGCTTCAAAGGATGGCAAGATGAGTTTTGACTTCGAAGGAATTTACAATACCATTATTGAACAAAAACAAATTATTTATACGCTCCTGGACGACCGTCGTGTAGTAATCGATTTTACTGACCTTGGCGGTAAAATCAAGCTCACCGAAACTTTTGAAGCTGAAGAAATCAATACTCTTGAATTGCAAAAAGGAGGCTGGCAAGCGATACTGGATAACTTCAAGAAACATGTGGAGAGTGTATAGATTAAGAAAAACAGTTTCGGGTAGCTCATTTTTTTTGAATCCTTACATGAGCATAATTCATTAATTTTTCGTCTTCATTTAAAATGCAGAATTCTGATTCACATTTACAGCATGAAAATTAGCATTGCTTTCGAATGATAATTTGACTTATATTTGCGCTTTAAATTAAATAATTCCTTTAAACCGAGGGGTGTTGAAGGCAGATTACAATAACGTCGTGGTGGAGACTAAAGAGGGATTGGTATCCACTTTTTCGATGATTAAACTTAAGTAACTAATAAAATTTAAAATCTTACTGACTTGAATCGCATTAAACTACTATTTCTGGCCGTGCTTTTGGTACTCGGCATATCTTCCGAAGCGCAGAATGTACGAGGGTTCTACCTTCAGGATGTTGGTGACTGGCTTGGCAACACCGCCGACGAAAACGCAATACTCGATTATGCTCAAGGCAACGGCTTCAACTATATCCTGTTTTACGACCTAGGAGATATCAATTGGAATAGTAGCACTGAAAAAAACCAGCTTGCGGCTTTCATGCGTAAGGCTCGCACTCAATATGGCATTGTGGAAATTGGGGGTGTTGTGGAGTACTCAGGTTATGTTACACTGAAACTTTTGCCTTATAACAATTCAAGATTAGATCCTTTGGAACGATTCGACGTGATCAATCAAGAAGTTGAATTCTGGGTTTCTTCTAATGTCTCGTATTACTGTACGAAGTTTCTTCAAAATGCCGGGTTTCCTTGTACAAAGGAAGGTGTTTGGGACTTTGCCTGGAGAGAATTCCAAGCCATTGACGCATTGTGTGCAGCCAATGGCATGAAATCGGAAGTCTATCTGGGCTGGCCGGATCAGCAGCAAATGCAAGCACTTACGACGGTGGCAGATCGCATTTTGCTTTCAGCCTACAGACCTACTGATTCTGATATCTACCTGTATTCGGTACGCAGAATGGAATACATTGAATCTACACCCGGGATCTCATCGACTAATATTCTCACTTTGATGTCGGCTGAGCAGGATTTCATGGGACCATGGTTGAACAACAACACTCAAGATATTCCATACCAAACAATGAATTCAGCGTTGGCTGCTGAGACCCGTTCGTTCAGGCAGGAGATCAACCTTCAGGGATACCAATGGTTCACATACCGATACTTACCGAAGGTAAACCTATGCACACCACCTGCGATGCCCACAATAGCTGTGAACGGGTCAACAAATCTTAATCCCGGACAGACTGTCACCCTTACCTCCTCTTCCGGTGGCGGATACTTATGGTCGAATGGTGATCAGTCGCAATCTATCACTGTTGGCGCGGGCACTTATACTGTGCGAGTGTATAATGCGGCGAACTGTTTCACCACATCTGACCCGGTTGTTGTCAGCGAGATGATCACAGGGATATCATCTGAAGAAGCGATTAATATAAAAGTGCATCCGAATCCTGCATCGACCAGAATATTTGTCACTGCCGATGCACAAGTTGAACTGATGCTATCGGATGTTACCGGCAGAGTCGTTGCAGACAAACATGTCGGAACAACAATTGACGTCGCAGAGTTGCCACGAGGCTTGTATTATCTTTCGGTTTTTGACGGAGAGCGCATGTCCGTCCATAAAATACTTCTTGCCGAATAATTTTTTCTTAATCGATCCCTATCAACAAAAGTAATTAGCAGTTCCTGCCGGGCGTAACTTGGTGCATAAAGAAAGTGTACCGGTTCATTCTGCCATGAATTTGTTTTTATTGTGGTACTGTGTTTGACTGGGTTGGGGTATAGCTTAACGCTCATTTCATGATAAACATCAATTATATCGCTTGTCATGGAACACATACTTCCTGAGCTAATTAATAAATCCGAATCACTTCTAAAACATCTTAATACTTTAAAATCTCCAATCCCATAATCAAACGGCTCTAGAAGGCCAAACTTTGACCCGATTCCTTCTATTATGCTATCGAAACCCGAAGCTCCAAATAAAAAGTGGAAGGTCTTTCTATAACTTCCATTCAAAAGTAACAGAGAATCAATTCTATCTATGATTTGTGGGTCAGGAAGCTGATTCACAATTAACCTCTGCAGCGTGTCTCCATTTAGATGATAGTAATAAAATTCAGAATAAAAGCATGCCAAAGTTGAATCATAATGTTCAATTCCCAAAGCCACATTTGTCTCTGACATTGGTGAATAATTTTGTCCAAATGCAGATATATTAGTAGTTAAAATGATTCTAGCCTTTTTTGGACATCTAAATTAATATCAGGAAGCTCGTTTCAAAAAGTCAAATTTCAATTTCCAGCAGGACCGGACAATGATCACTGTGTTTTGCCTCAGGCAGGAGCACCGAACGATTCAATTCTTTCTTCAGGGATGCTGAAGCAAACTGATAATCTATCCGCCATCCAAGATTTTTATTTCTCGAGTTAGCGCGAAAACTCCACCAGCTGTAGTGATGCGGATCTTTATTAAAATGGCGGAACGAGTCAACAAAACCTGTATCGATGAATTGATCCATCCAGGCTCTTTCTTCAGGCAGGAATCCGGAAGATTTAGCATTGCTGATTGGATTATGGATATCAATTGCTTTGTGGCAAATGTTGAAATCACCGGCCAGTATCAGATTAGG
>CAYHFJ010000013.1:0-37852 GCA_964355885.1 uncultured Flavobacteriales bacterium | reverse complement strand
CCGCATGCCCCAAAGGTAAGGAACAGTAATTCTTCCTCTCTTTCAATTTGCAGCAATTAATTTGTGTTTTTTAATACAATAGTTAGTGTAGTTTCGAATTAGCTACCCTAATTCGTCCGCATATATTGAAAAAATGGCTTTTTCAGGTGAAAAAGTGTGTTTTAGCTGGCTTTTAGCAGTAAACTAAATTGCTTTTTTATTATAAATTCCCTCTATTTCCCTTTGTAATTCTCAAAACGATCATTATCTTTGCGTCCCTTAAAAAACCAAGGGGAATACCCGAAACCTCAATTTTTAGAAAAATGTACGCAATCGTAAATATCGCCGGACAACAGTTTAAAGTGCAAAAAGATCAGACTGTAATCGTTCACCGACTTCCTGGAGAAGATGGTAAGAAATTGGAATTCAACGAAGTGGTAATGATTGACGACAATGGCAAGGTAAAAGTTGGTGCTCCTGTTGTGAAAGGTGCAAGCGTTACGGCTAAGATTGTAAAACATCTTCGTGGTGATAAAGTCATCATCTTCAAGAAGAAGCGTCGTAAGGGTTACCAGAAGTCAAGCGGACACCGTCAGAACCTGACAAAAATTATGATTGACGGGATCACTGCTTAATCAGCGAGATCTTATTCGGATTTCTTTATCAATAACATTCATCAGTAAAAATAAAATACAATGGCTCACAAAAAAGGTGTCGGTAGTTCGAGAAACGGTCGCGAATCCCACAGCAAAAGACTTGGAATAAAAATTTTCGGTGGACAACATGCTATCGCAGGAAACATCATCGTGCGTCAGCGTGGTACCAGACATTTTCCGGGTGAAAATGTAGGAATCGGAAAAGATCATACACTTTATGCACTTGTTGAAGGTAAAGTGGTTTTTCGCAAGAAATTAAATGAGAAGAGTTTTGTTTCTGTTCAGCCTATTCAGGCCGAAGCATAATATTTATTGTTACAAGCTAAAAAAGCGGTGATATTTTTTCACTGCTTTTTTTTTGTGCTTATATTTCGAATCAGAAAAAACTATCGATAGAATGAATGTCAGTCGCGGACTTGTTATTATACTTTTCTTAATGCTTTGTTTGAACAGTTGGGCTCAACCACCGGTTCAGGTTATTCGCGGAACGGTGTACGATAAGGTTAGTCAGGAAAAACTTTTAGGGGCCGCTGTACTTTTAATGGACAGCAACATGACTAATGGATCCATTTGTGATATTGATGGAAAATTTAGACTGAACAATGTGCCCCTGGGAAGAAGAATCATTCGGGTAAGTCTTGTGGGTTATAAAGAGACAACGATCGCTGTGATTCTTACTTCAGGGAAAGAGGTGGTACTTGATGTTGAACTTGAGCAATCCGTAGTGCAGGGTAAAGAAGTTTCCATTGTAGCAGAACGGCAAAAGGACAGAGCTAATAATGAGATGACAACTGTAAGTGCCAGATCCTTTACAGTTGAAGAAACATCCCGCTATGCAGGAAGCCTGAATGATCCTTCCCGCATGGCTGCTAATTATGCCGGTGTAAGTGGCGCGAATGATGCGAGAAATGATATTATCATCAGGGGAAATTCTCCTCTTGGATTATTGTGGAGACTTAATGGAATGGAAATTCCTAACCCCAATCATTTTGGTTCCATTGGCACAACCGGTGGACCCATAAGCATATTAAATAATAACCTCCTCGATAAGTCGGATTTTATGACCTCCGCTTTTCCGGCTGAATATGGCAATGCCCTGGCAGGGGTCTTCGACTTGCAAATGCGTGCTGGAAATAATGAGAAGAGAGAATACCTCGCTCAAATTGGTTTCAATGGTTTCGAGTTGGGTGCGGAAGGTCCACTTGGAAAGAAGGGTGGAGGTTCATATTTGCTTAACTATCGTTATTCAACTTTGGGTGTCTTTAAAGCTCTGGGTATTGATTTTGGAACAGGTGCGGCCGTTCCGGATTATCAGGATCTTTCTTTTAACATCGCCCTTCCGGGTTCCAGAGCTGGAAAGTTTACGATTTATGGTATCGGTGGAATAAGCAATGTGGAAGTTCTCGACAAAGAAAGAGATACGACGGCTACCGATCTCTACAATGATGGAGAAAGACAGGATGGATACTTTGGAAATAATATGGGTGTAATAGGTATCCAGCATACTTATTTCTATAATTCTAAAACTTATACAAAGCTTAGCTTATCCGCAAGTACATCGGGCGAGAAATATAGAGTCGATTCAATCAGTGATGCGGACGATAAGCCATATCCATTGTACCGGAACAATTCTAACCAGCAGAAATATGCAGTAAACTATAGCTGGAACAAAAAATTCTCATCTCGTGATTACCTGAAGATTGGTGTGATACTGGATCGTTATCAATATGCATACCGTGACAGCGTTTACGAGTTTGACCATTGGCAGAGGTACACGGATTTTAAAGATGGCAGTTTTTTAATACAGGCTTATTCGCAGTTGCAACATAAATTTAGCGATCAGCTCAGTCTAAATTTGGGTGTGCACTTTCAGCAATTTGTGTTGAACAAAAGCTATGCTATTGAACCCCGTGCCGGAATCCGATGGGAGATGAAGGAAGGTCAGGCATTAAGTGCAGGAGCAGGATTTCACAGTCAGTTGCAACCGATGTATATCTACTTTCAAAAAACATACCTGCCTGACGGAACTTATTCAGAAACAAACCGTGACCTAGATTTGACGCGAAGCAGGCATTATGTATTGGCGTTTGATAAAACACTTGGAAAAAACATGCGCATCAAAGCGGAGACTTATTATCAGGATCTTTATAATGTGCCTGTCGAAATTCGCCCGACATGGTATTCTATTCTTAATGAAGGCGCGGATTTTGGAATCGGTAGTGTGGACAGTCTGGTGAATAAGGGAACCGGTAAGAATTACGGACTGGAGCTTACGGTCGAGAAATTTTATAGTCATGGTTATTATTTCCTGCTTACCGGTTCTATCTTCGAATCAAAATATATGGGCAGTGAAGGCATTGAACGTAATACCGCTTTCAACGGTAATTTTACCGGGAATGTCCTGGCAGGGAAAGAGTGGACACTCAAACGAAAGAATGTGATTGCATTTAATCTGAAATCAACTTATGCCGGGGGTAAACGTTTTCTACCTATTAACACAATGGAATCTGAGCGATTGGGAGAAACACGGTATGATTACAGCCGCGCCTATGAAAACCGACGCAAGGATTATTTTCGCACTGATATTAAGATAAGTTACAGGTGGAACAGAAAGCGTGCAACACATGAATTCTCATTGGATATCGATAATGTTTTCAATACAAAAAATGTGTGGCAGGAAATTTATGATCCGGGAACAGGTACTGTCAAAACTGAATATCAGCTCGGAATTTTTCCAATTCCGCTTTATCGATTGACGTTTTAATTGAATGCTTTTTGAAAATATAATGCGACTAACTTATCGAAACCTTTAAATAATCTAAAAATGGTTTCATGATTTTAGCACCTTTAGCAACTTCCTTTACAAAAGTCTTTGAAGTTATCGCTTTGTCAGTGAACTGATGCCACACTATGAAACTATTATATCGCAACAATTCTATTTCAGGATGCTCCTTGTCATAACCCTTAGGTGTTGTCTTTAGTTTATATTCGGGAGAAAGGCCTCCGTAGAATTTTTTGAATGCAGGGTTGCTCAGAGTTTTCTTAAGAGGCTTTGAGTTGTAATCAATTTCCTGTCGGATCTTTTTAAGCACATCGCCTGGTGGCATCCACATTCCTCCTGCAAGAAACGAGTTTCCCGGTTCTATGTGCAAATAGTATCCCGGTTCGATTGCCTTCTTACCTCCCGCATTGATACTTGCTCCCATGTTTGTTTTGTAAGGTGTTTTGTCTTTTGCGAACCTAACATCTTTATAAATGCGAAAGACACAGGATTTTGCAGTGAGATCAGCGATGGGTTTATCGAATTTTGCAATCTCCTTTATTAATTCACCAATCGTTGTTTCCATATTTTCCTTGGCGACCAGATAATCAGTTTTATGATTGTCAAACCAATCTTTGTTATTGTTTTTTTTCAATGATGAGAGAAAGCGTAGGGTAGACTGGTTGATCATGGTTAGTTATTTAATTTGCTGAAATGCTTGATTCAAAGTTCGTAAAATAACTTTGATTTTGCAGACACTTCTTAAAATCAACTGGCTTCATTACCTTCGTTTATTCCCTGTAATAAAATGGCCATGTCTTTTCCTTCCATACCGTATTCTGTTCCGCATGTTAGTCCGGACGAGATGATTTCAAAAAGTGGAGATTACTTTAAGTGGATTGAACAACGTCGAACCGTTCGTGATTTTTCTGATCGTAATGTACCGGCTGAAGTATTGGAAAATTGCATGTGTTCTGCCTCGATAGCACCTTCAGGTGCATTTTATCTGATTTCTGCTAAATAAGATGAAGCATTATACAGAGAATAAGCAGGAAAAAACCGTATTTTTGCAAATATAATTCAATTTTATGCTTCAATTAAGCGTTCTTAGGGAGAATTCCAAGGACATCATCGATCGGTTAGCTGTCAAAAATTTTGATGCTAAAGAACTTGTGCCACTCATTTTGAAACTTGATGAGGAAAGGAGAGCAGTGCAAAACGAGCATGACTCTTTACTCAATCAACAGAACATGCTGGCTAAGGAAGTGGGTGAT
The DNA here is from genome assembly GCA_964355885.1 of uncultured Flavobacteriales bacterium. GTDB lineage: Bacteria > Bacteroidota > Bacteroidia > AKYH767-A > 2013-40CM-41-45 > QQVM01. The sequence goes on along the minus strand of CAYHFJ010000013.1, from coordinate 33,182 downwards.
TTGTATAAGAAAGGAATGAAAGCAGAAGCCGATGACCTAAAAAATAAAAGTGCAGCATTGAAATTATCCTCTCAAGCTCTGAACGAACGATTAGGTGAGATTGAAGACAGTCTTCATCTGGAATTGGTGAAGCTGCCCAATCTTCCTTCCCCGAAAGTGCCCCGTGGTAAAACTCCGGAAGATAACGAAGTGGTGCATCAGGAAGGCGCAATGCCAAATCTGTATGAAGGTGCACAGGCCCATTGGGAATTGACAAGCAAATATGACATCATCGATTTTGAATTGGGTGTCAAACTTACAGGTGCCGGTTTTCCCGTTTATAAAGGTAAAGGCGCAAGACTTCAACGAGCATTGATCAATTATTTTTTAGACAAAGCTACAGAGGCTGGTTATAAAGAAATTCAACCACCGATTCTTGTGAACAGGGATTCCGCATATGGGACCGGACAGTTGCCGGATAAAGATTCTCAGATGTATCATGTTGGTCTGGATGAATTTTATCTCATACCTACCGCAGAAGTTCCTGTCACCAATATACTGCGTGATGTGATTCTGAAATCGGAAGAATTACCGGTGAAGATGTGTGCATATACGCCCTGCTTCCGTCGTGAAGCCGGAAGTTATGGCAAGGATGTTCGTGGATTGAATCGTTTACATCAATTCGATAAAGTAGAGATTGTACAGATTCAACATCCTGATAATTCTTATGAAGTGTTGGATGAAATGGTGGCACATGTGTCTTCATTGTTACGTGCGCTGCAGCTTCCTTTTCGTATTCTTCGCCTATGTGGAGGTGATATGAGTTTTGCATCAGCATTGACTTATGATTTTGAGGTCTATTCCGCGGCGCAAAAAAAGTGGCTTGAGGTTAGTTCTGTTTCAAATTTCGAAACATTTCAATCCAATAGGATGAAGTTGCGTTTTCGTTCAGGCACAGATAAGCCGCAACTGGCTCATACATTAAATGGAAGTGCCTTGGCATTACCACGTATTGTTGCAGCTTTATTGGAAAACAATCAGACAGCCGATGGCGTTATTATACCTGACGCGCTTAGGGCATATACCGGATTCAATAGCATATCCTAATCTTATTCCATCTATTTTTTGCATTATAATGAAATTAACCACAGGTCTTTCCGGTAAAAAATGGATTCTAATTTTTCTTAGCGGAATTATTTTGAATGTACTTTTTTCTGTTCCTTCTTTCGCTCAGATGGGACAGGATCGGCAACTTGCAGATCAGTATATGGCAAGTTTAGAGTATGACAAAGCTGCGGAACTGTATGATAAATTATTTGATAAGGATCCCTTTGGCATTTATCCAAATTATTTACGTTGCCTCATTGGAATGAAGGATTATGGTGGCGCGGAGAAACTGGTAAAAAAGATTTCAAAGAAACAACCGGAGAATTTAACTTTTCAGTCTGATCTTGGATATGTTTATTCATTGCAAGGCGATGATCAGAAGGCTCAGCAGCAATACGAGAAGGCTATTAAATTATTAAGACCTGATCAGGGGACAGTAATCACTCTGGCAAATTCATTTGTCCTCAGACAGCAATGGGATAATGCATTGCTTACCTACACTGAAGGAAAAAGATTGATGCGTGGTATCTACGGTTTTTATTTCGAGTCAGCTGAAATTTATTATCAGATGGGTTCATATGAAAATATGATTAATGAATATCTGGATGCTGTTGGAGAGAATCCTATGGTTCAGCAAAATGTATTGAATATATTGCAGGCACGAGTGGGCTTTGATCCTGAAAACACAAGAAATGATCTTCTACGTACTTCCTTGTTAAGAAAAATTCAGCGTAACCCTGACTATCCGGTCTTTTCGGAGATGTTGATTTGGCTATTCGTTCAACAGAAGGATTTTGAATCAGCATTAATACAGGCCAAAGGTCTTGACAAAAGACAAAGGGAAGACGGCAATCGTATATTATCTCTGGGCAACCTGGCCGCATCCAATCTTGACTATGAAAGTGCAATCAGCAGCTTCCAGTATGTCGTTGATAAAGGTCCTTCTTTTCCGAATTATATCACCGCCAGAATGGAGTTGTTAAATGTGACGAATAAAAAAATCACATCTGGTAACCTGTACACGCGGGAGGAATTAAGAAAGCTTGAATTGGATTATGAAGTTACACTGACAGATTTGGGTCGCTCGGCTAAAACAGCAGGACTTATACGAGGGCTTGCACACCTGCGGGCGTTTTATCTCGACGATCCTGACTCTGCATTGACAGATTTGTATGAAGCAATAGATTTTCCCGGTATTTCAAAACAAGTACAGGCAGAATGTAAACTGGAGCTTGGAGATATACTGCTATTTGTAGGTAATGTTTGGGATTCTGATCTTCTATATGCTCAGGTAGATAAGGATTTTAAGAATGACCCACTCGGACAGGAAGCAAAGTTCAGAAATGCTCGTCTGGATTATTTCCGTGGAGATTTTCTTTGGGCTCAGGCTCAATTGGATGTTTTGAAGTCCGCCACTTCTCAGTTAATAGCGAATGATGCCCTGTCTCTTGCTTTACTGATTTCTGATAACATTGGTTATGACAGTACCATGGATGCTCTCATGCTTTACTCAAAAGCCGATCTTCTGAGTTACAGGAATAAGAATGAGGAGGCATTGGTGGTTCTTGATTCCCTGGTTATGCAATTTCCGGGACATAGCCTGACTGATGAAGCCTGGTATAAAGCAGCTCGTATTTATGATGTAAAACGGAACTGGACAATGGAAGATTCACTGTATGGAAGAATTTTGGTGGAGTACAGTGAGGACATTCTTGCTGATGATGCTCTCTTTCAGAGGGCAGAGCTTCAGGAAAGAAAGTTAAAAGACAATACTAAAGCCATGGAGCTTTATCAGGAATTGCTTACAAAGTATCCCGGAAGTTTATTTGTTGTGGAAGCGCGAAAGCGATTTCGCTCCCTGCGAGGCGATGTGGTGAACTAAGCATTTTTTTTCCGGTCTTAAAGAATTTGGTAAAAAATATATTTCTATTCGAATGATTATTTATAACGTTACAATCAATATTGATGACTCAGTGCATAGTGAATGGCTGCAATGGATGCAGGATATTCATATTCCTGATGTTATGCGCACGGGTATTTTCAGTGAGAACAGAATCCTAAAGTTGATAGGCGATGAGGATTCCGGTGGACATACTTACGCCATTCAATATACCTGTGCAAACATGGATAAGTATAATTACTATCAGGAAAATTTTGCGCCTGAATTACAGAAAACTCATTCAGATAAATACAAAGATAAATTTGTCGCTTTTCGCACGCTGTTGGAAGTAGTCTGATATTGATTAACAAATTATGTCTGTAAAAGCAAAGAAGCATTTAGGCCAGCATTTTCTTAAAGACCCTGACATTGCCCGCACGATTGTAGAAGCGTTGGAGCGCAGACAGGATTATTCTACAATAATAGAAGTCGGCCCCGGAATGGGTATTCTGACGGATCATCTTTTTTCTTTCAAAGATCAGGATGTTTACATAGTTGAACTTGATAAGGAGTCTGTCGCCTTTCTGCAGAAAAGATACCCCGATGCACATTCAAGAATTATTGAAGCTGATTTTTTACAACTTGATCTAAAGGCTATTTGTAAGGGTCAGTTCGCCATCATAGGTAACTTCCCCTATAATATTTCGACTCAGATTTTGTTTAAAGTTCTTGAATACAAAGAACAGATTCCTGAGGTAGTTGGAATGTTTCAGAAGGAAGTAGCGGAAAGAATCGCTTCCGGGCCTGGAAACAGAGAGTATGGTATTCTGAGTGTGTTGATGCAGGCTTATTTTGATGTTGAATTATTATTCACCTTAAATCAGGAAGATTTCAATCCGCCTCCTAAAGTTAAATCCGCGATTCTGCATTTTAGCAGAAAAGAAAATTTTTCTCTGGGTTGTGATGCAGTGCTTTTCAAGAGAGTTATCAAGGCCGCGTTTAATCAGCGACGTAAAACACTAAGAAATGCCCTTTCAGTTCTCAATGGAAGAGATGCTTTGGAGGGCGTCCCATTTCTTGACCTGAGAGCGGAGCAATTGAGCTGGCAGCAGTTTGTTGAGCTTACCAATAGTATTGCCCGGTTTGAGAATAGTAAAGTAAAACCCGAATAGTTTGCCATGAAATCCGGATCTTGTAAATATTGAATGCAGCCTCATCCCACAATCCATGCAAATACTTTTTATTGACACCGTACATCCTTTGCTTGAGATTTCTTTACGGGAGGCCGGTCACGTTTGTGTTGATGCGTCTGTGATGGATCGGGAGGAACTAATGAAGCAGGTTGCTTCTTATGATGGACTTGTTATCCGGAGTCGTATCCGCATTGATCGTAATTTTCTGGATAGAGCCACAAAATTAAAATTTGTCGCGCGAGCAGGAGCAGGAATGGAAAATATTGATGTTGATGCCGCCTCAGAGAAGGGAATTGTCTGTCTTAATGCCCCCGAAGGGAATCGTGATGCGGTAGGGGAGCAGGCAATTGGAATGATACTATCACTTTTTAATAAACTGATTACTGCTGATAAGGAAGTAAGACAAGGTATTTGGCAGCGTGAAGCAAACAGAGGCCATGAGTTGAAAGGAAAAACAATCGGCATAATTGGCTATGGAAACACAGGATCAGCTTTTGCTAAAAAATTAAGTGGATTTGAATGTACTGTGATTGCCTATGATAAGTACCTGTCCGGATACGGTTCAGTATTTGCTGCCGAAACAGGATTGAATGAATTATTTGAGAAAACAGATATATTAAGTTTGCATATCCCCTTGACTGATGAAACAGAATTCATGGTAAATGAAAAGTTCCTGAAGAGTTTTAAGAAGAATATCTGGCTCATCAATACGTCACGCGGAAAATGTGTGCGTACCGATGATCTTGTAAGAATGATTCAGGAAGGAAAAGTGTCCGGTGCTTGTCTGGATGTTCTGGAGTATGAGGATCTTTCATTTGAAAAATTTGATATTCAGCATTCAAAATTCCAACATTCAGATACATGGAAGTACCTGATTAATTCGAATAGAGTAGTGCTTACTCCGCATATAGCCGGGTGGACTTTTGAATCACATGAGCGAATTTCTGCTGTACTATTAGAAAAAATACTTGCTTTGAAGCACCAATAAATAGCAATTGTTATTTATTTTCAATTGAATGGTCTGGCAATACCAGCTGCGCGGTGTGTCTGCTCCTTTGTTCAAGAAGAATTTCATTTCCTTTTATTAGTGCTTCGATGGTAGAAGGGTAGTAATGACGGATTGTAATCAATCGTAAGTCCGCGTTGTATAATACATGAAAATCAGTCTTAAGCCGTTCGATCAATTGAGGGATTTTGAAAGGGTCATTATCCATGCAAACAGAAAAGGTGATAGCTGAATTCTGCATAAGATTAATTTTTATTTTCAACTCAGCGAACTGGGCATAAATTCTGGACAAGCTTTCTTCAGCGATAAAAGAAAAGTCTTTTGAAGAGATCGACAAAAGAATTTGATTGGTTTTAAATATGAAAGAAGGCACTAAAGGTTTTGTGGCCTTGTAATTAGATATACTCGTTCCTTTGTCTGCCGGCGATTTGAATGAGCGCACCCTTAAAGGAATATTTTTATTTTCTAAAGGTTTTATTGTTTTTGGATGAATAACTGTTGCTCCGTAATAGGTCAATTCAATGGCATCGTGATAACTGATCTCGTCGAGCTTTACTGCTTCGTCGGAATATTTTGGATCAGCACTTAGTACTCCGGGCACATCTTTCCAGACGACCATTTCTTCCGCATTCAGGCAGTACGAAAAAATTGCAGCGCTAAAATCCGAGCCTTCCCGCCCTAAGGTTGTTGTATAATTTTCTGAAGTTCCTCCGATGAATCCTTGTGTAATTATCAAATTGCTTTGCTTAAATAGTACGGGGATTTTCTGATGCATAAGTGTTTCTGTCAATTCCCAGTCTACTTTGGCTTCCCGGTAACTGTTATCCGTTTGCAAAACATCCCGTACGTCAAGCCATTGATTGGAAATGTCAATAGATTTAAGGTATGCGCTGATTATTTTTGTGCTAATCATTTCACCTTGTGAAACAATCTGGTCGTAGAGAAAATTATACTCTCTGGAGGGTTCCTCTTCCAGAACCCAGTCAATTTCAACAAAACAATTCTCGACTTCATTCCTTAAAGAATCCGAGCTTTTAAACCCTAAATCATTAATAATTTCCGAATGATAATTTTTAACATCTGCAATGTATCCTGACAATTGATCGGATTTTGAAATATATGCATTTACTACTTTTTCAAGCGCGTTGGTTGTTTTTCCCATCGCCGAAATAATGATAATGATTTTTTCTTCCTTGTATAATGACAGGATTCTTGCAACATTTTTTACAGCCTCCGCATCTTTTACTGAAGCACCACCGAATTTAAAAACAAGCATGTAGTCGAATAATTATTTATTGAGTTGAGCAATTCAATCAGACAGAGAGTTGCCTGTAAATTGTCTGATTTGATTTGATGTAAGTTTGCAATCGAGCCATTCCGCCTCAATACTGGCATTAAGTTTTTTATAAAAATTGATTGCCGGAGTATTCCAGTCCAGCACCTGCCAATGCACTTGTTGTGCATTAATGGCCTTCGCTTCTTCCATGAATGCATTAAATAATTTGGTTCCCAAGCCCTTTCCGCGTAAAGCTTCGGTGATGATGAGGTCATCAAGGTAAAGTCCTTTACCTTTCCAGGTTGAATATTTTGTGAAAAAAACAGCGATGCCTGCAATTTGATTTTCAAATTCGGCAACAAGAAAGGAGAAAATAGGTTTTTTACCAAAACCATCTTCTTCCATGCTTGCGATCGTATTAGTTACTTCGTCGGGAGCTTTTTCAAACACAGCTAATTCCTGAACCAGCTTAAGCACTCCCGGAATATCTTCTTTTTTTCCTCTGCGAATAATGCAATCCATATTCTATTCTCAAAAATTATTTTCTTGTTAATATAATTCCCGTACTCTTATCGTGTGCTTAACTTGTTTCAATTCATCTAATGCCTTAGCCGATGTTTTCTTGTCTACATCCAGCACCACATAACCTATTTGATTGTTTGTTTTCAGATATTGTCCCAGGATATTCACATTAAGTTTTGAAAGTTTACTGTTAATCTCGCCAAGCACACCGGGTACATTTTTATGTATGTGTAATAAGCGATGAGCATCCTGTTGTATCGGGAGGCTTAATGCAGGAACAGATAATGAACCATTAGTTGCACCTGTTTCGAGAAAGCTGATCAACTTCGTCGCGACATCAATTCCAATATTTTCCTGTGCTTCAACAGTGGAGCCTCCAATATGAGGTGTAAGAATCACATTACCGAGTTTCTGTACAGGACATTCAAAAATTTCTTTGTTATTTTTGGGCTCTACGGGAAAAACATCGGCAGCAAAACCTGCGATGTGTCCTGATTCTATGAACTTTCGAACAGCGCTGATATCCACAACATCACCCCGACTCAGATTTATCAGGCTGCTTCCTTTTTTCATCTTAGCCAGCCTGGATTCATTTATCAGATTGTTTGTTGAACCAAGTCCGGGAACATGAAGTGATACAATATCTGAACGCTTGAGCAACTCGTCCATGGACTTTACCTGTGTTGCATTTCCAAGACTTAATTTTGGTTCTATATCGTAAAAGAGCACGTTCATACCCATATTTTCGGCAAGGACAGATGCTTGAGATCCGATGTGACCATAACCAATTATCCCAAGTGTCTTGCCACGTACTTCATAGCTGTTCGAACTGTCCTTTAGCCATTTTCCTCTGTGAGCGGCTTCACTTTTTTCAAAGATACGACGTAATAAATTGATACAATGGGCAATTACCAGTTCCGCTACCGAGCGTGTATTCGAAAAGGGAGAGTTGAACACGGCGATACCATTCTCAGTGGCGGCACTCATGTCAATCTGATTAGTGCCAATGCAAAATGCTCCAATACCAAGTAATCTGTTTCCAGCCTGAAGGATATTTGCATTGAGCTGTGTTTTAGAACGAATACCCAATAGGTGCGTTTCTGAAATTTTTTGCTTTAATTCCTTTGCGTCCGGCGATCCTGATACTAATTCTATATTTGAATAACCATGCTCTTTAAACAATGCGATTGCTGCCGGATGTACACCTTCCAGCAAGAGAATATTTATCTTTTCTTTGGGAAAACTGGTTTTCTTTTTCATAAGGGTAATCCTGTTTCTAAAAGCTTTTATTTCAAGCGCGAATATAATTACTTTCAATGGTCTTTTTAATTGAATTCTTGGGTATGATTGAGTATTATTTTCTAAAAGGGCGACTGGAATTCTCTTGTAATTATTAGCTTTGCACAACACTAATAGCTGTAAAAATGAAGAATGTAACTACCCTGGGTCAATTTATCATCGAACGCCAATCTGATTTTCCTTATGCTAAAGGTGAATTATCAAGACTTCTCAGGGATCTGGGTATTGCCGCTAAAATTGTTAACCGGGAAGTGAATAAGGCCGGCCTTGTTGATATCCTTGGAGAACATGGTACTATCAATGTACAGGGCGAAGATGTCAAAAAACTCGATGTGTATGCCAACGATCAATTCATCGCAGCATTAAGTGCAGGTGGTGAAACTTGTGCTGTCGCTTCTGAAGAGAATGAAGAATTAGTACATATTGACAATCACGTTTCACGAAATGCAAAATATATTGTTTGCGTGGATCCACTTGATGGCTCCTCAAATATTGATGTAAATGTTGCAATAGGGACTGTATTTTCAATTTATCGCAGAACATCTTTTGGAGGTTTGGTTGAAGAGAAGGATTATCTGCAACGGGGAAGCGAACAGGTAGCAGCAGGATATATTATTTATGGATCTTCTACTATGCTCGTCTATACGACAGGAAAAGGTGTAAATGGATTTACTCTTGATCCGAGTATCGGAGAATTTTGCCTCTCACATCCTGATATGAAATGCCCGAAAACAGGTTTGATTTATTCAATCAATGAAGGAAATTATGTTCATTTTCCTGACGGTGTGAAACAGTATATTAAATATTGTCAGGTTGAGGATGCAAAAACTAATCGCCCTTATTCATCGCGTTATATTGGATCTTTGGTTGCCGATTTTCATCGGAATCTTCTAAAAGGTGGAATTTTCGTATATCCTTCAACATTGAAATCTCCAAAGGGTAAGCTGCGATTGCTTTATGAGTGCAATCCACTTGCTTTGATTATTGAACAGGCTGGCGGAAAGGCCTCTGATGGTTTCCGTAGAATTCTTGATATTCAACCCGCTACTTTACATGAGCGTACTCCTTTGTTTATTGGCTCTTCTGAAATGGTAGCTGCAGCGGAAGAATTTATGCATAAACACTCAACGGTGGAAGCTAAGTAATTCAGACTAGCCTCAGTTGAATTTTATTGGGTGAGGCCTTTATTTTTCATCTATCCTGAAACGAAATGCATAGGCCAGTTTTAGCAGATATCCATCTGCAACGTCAAGTTCCGCGTAAGTTGTTTCACCCGATTTTCTAAACCCCGGTCTGTATTTTCGAAGAATGCTGTGTCCTGCCTCAAAACTTATCACATGTTTTTTTGCAATATAAAAGTCACAAACTGCCTTCAGGTGATTATCATATATACGTAAAAATGTATTGTTCGCCTGGCGGTAGCTGTTGGTCATTGAACGAAACGCCAATCCAACATGAATTCGACTTGTCAGAAGATATTCGAGATTCATACTTCCCGGCAGCACTCCAAAGAGATTCATTCTTTCATTAATATTCCAGTCAATTCCTGCCAGCGGTAAAATGAAGGGGCCAAAAAATTCGGAGTTGTAATACATTCCGAATTTAAACTTTAAATGTTCTGACTTTTTAATGTTGTGAAGCAACACTCCTCCCAATTGGATTGTATTCGATCCAATCTTTAAGTCAGGATCATTATTTGTTCTTCCTATCAGGACAAAGCTGGTTTTTATTTTCTCATTTTTCCACTGCCTTACATAGGCTGTTGAAACCAGAAGTGAATTCAGTTGAATGGTTGTGAAATAATCTGAAGCAATCGAGAAATCTGATAATGATAAACTAATTGCTATGACATGCTTTTTTACTTTGAATGGAATAGACAGATCTGCCGCTAAAAAGCGTGTATTGATAGTGGTACTGTCAGAGGAGCTATAGCTAAACGGATTGCTCCATTGGCCATGTAGATTCACCAAGTCAAAGTAGGGTTGCGCCTTTGATATGTTCTGAAAGCTTAAAAGCAATATACACGCAATGCTGACTAATCGGTTCATTTGGAGGCTTTGAAATTGAGCCGAAAGTAGCGAAGAAATGGCAATATTCTAAGTCCAATCTTCCATGTTCTTTTTTGGACTGCAGAGGATATTTAAAAGATCAACATAGTAAAATATCAACCTCGAATTCTATTATTTTGTAGATTATCTGATTATCTTAAAGGCAAAATATCCATTCCCTGTTGCCATCCATGTTCTCAACCAGATAGGAAGTAACATCTCTGTGCCTCTGGCCGTGCTGATATCACCCAAATCAATGATATCGCTCCAGCCAAATTGATTCAGTATTTTTCGGGTTTCGGTTTTAGCTCCGGCATCATTACCACTCATAAACATGGTTGGGTCTCCACCGCTTTTGCCGGCATCAACCATCACTTCACAATTCACTATGTTCAGTGTTTTAACAATATGTGCCTCCGGAACCAGTTTTTGTATTTCTTCGCCCAATGAATTTGTATTTGAAAATTCAGGAATCAAGAAGGGTGGCATTCCTTTAGAAAAATCCAGTGGATTGCTAATGTCAATCACCGTTTTTCCCTTCAGATTTTCTTTACCGGCCAGTTTAAAAACTTCCAGAGCAATTTCACCTTTAGTGCAATTGAAGATTATTTCACCGAAAGATGCGGCTTCCGCGAATGTTCCGGTTGAGGCATTTTTACCATTCCCTGCAACCCATTCGGAAGCAGAGTCATTTGTTGAAGACCGGCTACCCATTTTTACTTCGTAACCAAGTTGAATCAATTTTGAACCAATGGTTTTACCAACCATACCTGTTCCGAAAACGCCTATTTTTTTCATGATATCAGTTTTTTTAAGTTGCTATATAAAATATAGTTGCAAAAATAAGTATAGTGAGTTATTTTTGCAATAGCTGTCAGCCATGACAGTACTCATTTGCGTTCTAATATGCTGAAAATGATAATTAAAAATAAGGAATATATTTATAAGCTGGATGGAAAAGTCTTTCATTGTGCGATGGATGTAACAATGAACTATATCGGAGGAAAGTGGAAGACGGTGGTGCTTTGGTATCTCAAAGGGGGCACACTGCGATTTGGGGAACTAAAGAAACGTATTCCGGATATTACCGAGAAGATGTTGAGCTTACAGTTAAAGGCTCTTGAAGATGATGGATTAGTAAGTCGTAAAGTGTATGCCGAAATTCCTTTGCGTGTGGAATATGCAATGACGGAAAGGGGAAGATCTTTGATACCGGTACTTGATGCGATTGCTAAATGGGGAAGAACATCTGGTGAAACAGAAGGAAAGCTGGTTGAAGTCAGGAAGGCCGGCAAAAAGGCAGCTGTCCTCTAAGATCAGGAATTTATTTACCTGCTCGTTAAATAATAATTTTCTGATTCTCCTTCTTTCTTCGCACTTTTGTCTAGGGAAGAAATTCCTTTTTCTATGGATCGTATTCAACTGCTGGGATTATATACATCTCGGCCTGCTGTCATTTCAATTAGTTCAAAAATTGCGGACCCAATTGCTCACCGCATTCATCTGACTGGCTTTTCCGGCTCATCAGCGGCTCTAGTGGCTGCCGCGGTCTTTTCAAAAGCTAATCAGAGTCAGTTGTTTGTATTGAGTGACAAGGAAGAGGCAGCTTATTTCATGAATGATTTCGAGAATATTCTTGGCGATAACCAGGCATTTCTTTTTCCGTCATCAGCAAGAAAACCATTTCAAGTCGAAGATCAGGATAAGGCAAGTGTTTTGTTACGGGCTGAAGTTCTGAGTCGTCTGAACCGGGGCACTAAAACAGCTGTGATTACCTATCCGGAAGCATTGGTAGAAAAAGTCGTTACCCGACGAAATCTTGAATTGAATTCCGTAGAAATGAGGGTTGGAGAGAATGTTTCTATAGAATTCATTAGTGAGTTTTTATTGCATCATGATTTTGAGAATGTTGATTTTGTAGCTCAGGCAGGAGAGTACTCTGTTCGTGGCGGTATTGTCGATATCTATTCTTTCGCGAATGAACTGCCTTACCGTATCGAATTTTTTGGCGATCAGGTGGAGAGTATCCGGACATTCAGTCCAGAAACCCAGTTGTCTGTTCAAGCAATGAATCATGTCATCATCATGCCAAATGTTCAGACAAAGTTGTTGGAGGATAGTTGTTCGTCATTCTTTGATTTCATTACGGCCTCATGCCCCGTATGGTTCAGGGATTTACCGGGTGTAATGACCTTTTTGGAACTTAGTTATGAAGGAAAAGAAGGACTTATAACAGAATCAGACAAAGAACAATACCGGCATCATTTTGATTCTCCTTCTGAAGTCAAGGCACAGCTTGAAAAAAGAAGCGTACTGGAATTCGGGAACAGATTTCATTTTTCTACAGCGGAAGTGTATCCATTTGCAAACTCACCTCAGCCTTCATTCAACAAGAAATTTGATTTTCTCATTGAGAATCTTCTGAAGAATGAAGATAAAAAAATCACCAACATTATTTTTGCTGATTCCGCCAGACAGATTGAACGCTTGTATTCAATTTTTGAAGACCTGGAGAAAAAACATAAGATAGCACGCAAGGTCAATTTTACAACAATGCTCTTTTCATTGCACGAAGGGTTCATTGATTCTGATCTAAAGCTCGCTTGTTATACGGATCACCAGATCTTTGATCGGTATCATCGTTTCAGACTAAAGAAAAACTACAGTCGCAGCGAAGCACTTACTCTGAAAGAATTATCATCCCTCAAACCCGGAGATTATGTTACTCATATTGACCACGGTGTTGGACGTTTTGCGGGTCTTGAAAAGATAGATGTGAATGGAAAGCCACAGGAAGCTGTAAGGTTGGTTTATAAGGATAATGATATATTATACGTCAGTATTCATTCTCTTCACCGGATTGCAAAATATACAGGTAAGGAGGGTTCAGTTCCTTCTTTACACAAGCTGGGTTCAAAAGCATGGGCAATACTTAAGCAAAAGACAAAGAAGCGTGTAAAAGATATCGCAAAGGATCTGATTGCATTGTATGCAAAACGAAAGGCGACGAAAGGTTTCGCTTTTAATCCCGACACCTATTTGCAGAACGAATTGGAGGCAAGTTTTATCTATGAAGATACTCCGGATCAGGAAAAATCTACTCGTGATGTGAAACGTGACATGGAGAAGGAATATCCTATGGATCGTTTAATTTGTGGTGATGTGGGTTTTGGAAAAACCGAAATTGCAGTGCGTGCCGCTTTTAAGGCTGTCACAGATGGTAAACAGGCCGCTATTCTCGTACCAACAACAATTCTTGCCCTGCAACATTATAATACTTTTCGGGATCGCTTGAAAGAGTTTCCTTGTACGGTTGATTATATAAATCGTTTTAAGAGTCAGGCCAGACAAAAGGAAACGCTTCAAAAATTATCGGAAGGGAAGATCGATATTATCATTGGTACTCACCGGATATTAGGAAAGGATGTTCAGTTCAAAGATCTCGGATTAATGATTATTGATGAGGAACAGAAATTTGGAGTAGCTGCAAAAGAGAAGTTAAAGGCTATGCGTGTGAATGTAGACACTCTTACACTCACTGCAACACCTATTCCTCGGACATTGCAGTTCTCTCTCATGGGAGCAAGAGATCTGAGTATTATTAATACCCCGCCGCCAAACCGGTATCCCGTTACTACTGAGATCCATTTATTTGACGAGAAAACTATTCGCAACGCGATAGAATATGAAATGTCGAGAGGTGGACAGGTATTCTTTGTGCATAACAGAGTTCAGGATATACATGATATGGCCGATTTAATACGCAGGCTTGTTCCTGATGCTCGGGTATCTGTAGGTCACGGACAAATGGATGGTGACAAGCTCGAAGAAATTTTACTTGATTTTATTGAAGGTACGAGTGATGTACTGGTTGCAACCACGATCATCGAATCCGGATTGGATATTCCCAATGCGAACACCATCATTATTAATCAGGCACAAAATTTTGGACTAAGTGACCTTCATCAGATGAGGGGAAGGGTAGGTCGATCTAACAAAAAAGCATTTTGTTACTTGTTGACTCCGCCATTGACGGTATTGACTTCCGAAGCCAGACAGCGACTCAAAGCAATCGAAGAATTTTCCGATTTGGGTTCAGGATTTAATATTGCAATGCGTGATTTAGATATCCGGGGTGCGGGAAATCTCTTAGGAGGAGAACAAAGTGGTTTCATTTCTGAAATTGGTTTCGAGATGTATCATAAAATTCTTGATGAAGCGGTTCAGGAGTTAAAGGATACGGAATTTACAGGTGTTTTTGAGGAAACAAATCAACAGAGAAAATTTGTCAGTGAGTGCCAAATAGATTCTGATCTTGAGATCTTGCTTCCTGCAAATTATGTCAATAGTGTTACGGAGCGGCTTCTCTTGTATAAAGAATTGGATGGTTTGTCAAACGAGGATGAGATTCTGGCATTCGAACAAAAACTACGTGATCGTTTTGGCCCAATTCCTTTGCAAGGAATGTCTTTGTTGGAAACTATACGACTTCGGTTACTGGCAGAAAAATTGGGCTTTGAAAAAATACTTTTAAAGAACAAGCGATTCATAGGATATTTTGTAACGAATCCGGCTTCACCTTTTTATCAATCAGAAGTTTTTTCATCTATACTGAAATACGTTCAGCATAACAGTAATAAAGTCAGGCTTAAAGAAGATAAGAAAAAACTGTCATTGACCATTCGCGACGTAGCTTCTGTTGAACAGGCAAATGAAATACTTAGAAAACTCCTGTAGTTTTTTTGAAAATCAATCTAATCTGCTATAAGAAAAAAATCAGTGGCCGGATTAGTTGTCCAGTGTGATACGAATTCTGCCTTCAGCTAATTCGAAAATAATTAATTTACCATCCACGGAATGTTTCCCACCGCCCTCAACAGAAACCGGTGTTGTTCTCAGAGGCAGCATTATTGCTAACCCTTCCATTCGTTTAGGAACATTCACCAGCACTACACGACGACCACCCTCGTTCACAACATCAAGGCTGACCTCATTACGAGCGGTCCACCATAATCCAAAATCACGAATTGTTCCAAACCATGCATCCTCTTTCATGGCACTCACAAATTCTTTTTCTACACGCAGTCCAATTTTGTTTGGATGAACCTGTCCGATATAGCAACCGCCATAAGTAGCAATTTTTTTTGCAAGACTTATCGCGGAAGCCGCTCTGTCGAATGTATAAGGAGGGAATTCATCACTGTTGGTAATCGGAAACTCAAAAGCATCCAGTTCTGAATCATACTCCCTGTTGTAATTCATCTGCAATGGAAAATGCGACAAGGCAGTGTTCGCCGAGGCGGAACTGCTGAACCGATAGCCACTGGCCATCAGACTTTGAGGGTATGTAAAGGGAGTGTACATATAGGTAGAGCGGAAGCATAAGGTATTTGCACCGGTAATCACGCGGTCGATAAGAAACCGACTTACTCTCATTTCTCCAAAGATGGTACCATAATAGGTTTTATCCCATGCCATCACGTAAGGTTTATATGTAGGATAAACTTCGGCACCGGATCCTTGTTCCAATTGGTCGAAAGTAGGCGATCCGCTTACGCCGTTACTTTGAATATCCATACCAAGATCATGAACTTTTTTTATGATATCAAAATCCTCTGCAGAGCTAAAGATAAACGGATTTCTGTCTCTAATATATTTTGTTTGCATGAAATAGGTGGACCGTATTCCAAGTTTTTTTTCTTCCCGTGCGAAATCAAGTGAATTTTCAAGGGCTCTGCGGAAGTTTATATTGTGAGTAATACAAACAGCCAGATTTTTATTATAGGGAACAGTAGATACAAAGGCTGCATTTCTATCACTGTTCAGGTAAATCATTTTTATCAGCCGGAGGATCACATCAACGGTAGGTTCAAAATCATTTGCTGAAGAACGATTAAAATCTTCGTGTCGCAGATTATTCGCTTTCAACAAGAGATAACCAATATCAAAACCGAAAGCGAATGCTCTGCCCGTCTCGTAAAGTTTTTGTGTGACGGCGGCAGATTTGTCTTCGTAAGTAGCAAGAGGAGGAAGCTGTGTTTTTGAATAGCTGTATGTTCCAATCGTTTCTTTAAATCGCTCTTTGTTACCAATGGAAATTGTTAGTTCCTTACTGAAAGTAAACTGTCCCGTATAGATATTGTTAGAATCGGACGGGATTTTGATCTGAAAATGTTGTTTGGAAGGAACAGGTTCTGAGAAACCAAAGACCTCATTAAGTGCCCCCAATACTTGTATACCAATAAGAGTACCACCGTTGCGAGGGAAAGCGGCTAAAGCCTGAAGTGCTTCAGGACTAAGTGCTGATCCTGAAATAACGGGATAGACCATTACTACCTTGTGCTGGATTGCACGCCTATAATCCGTAGTGATGATAAACGGAACTCCGATTGTTTTCAGTCCATGAGCTACTCCAAGCCATGAAGCGGTTGAGTCGCTGAGAAGGATTGCAAGCCGACTTGTACTTCCCTGTGAATATTTTTGCCATGTTGTCGAAATACGGGCAGGAAAGCCAGACTTATCCTCAGGTCCCTGTACGCCTGCAAGTATAAATTGTTCATTTTTTCTTACTTCGTAATTTTCAGGGTAGTTCGTATTCTTTAAAGCACCGATTTCATCCCCTTGTCGATCGGAGCCACAAGACCACAACAGAATCGAAAGAAGAAAGGTGAAAAAAAATATCCCTTTAGCCGGAATTTGATTGCAATGGAACATAAAGTAGTTAAACTTGAACAGCCTTGATTTCAGCAAACTTATAAAAAAAAATGAACTGAAACATCTCATTTGTCGAATAGAAGATGTCCTTATTCGAAGAAATTCCATTAAACGCTATGAATAAATTTTCTGTTCAATTCGCACGGATGGCATCAACAGGGTTCATTCTGGAGGCGTTAAAGGCTGGAATGTACCCACTTAAAATCCCAACAGTGGCCGAAATTACCACCCCCATAAACATGTTTTTGAGCGTCAACACAAAAGTGAAATCCGTGGCCATGGAAATTCCCTTTGCAAGTAAAAATACCAGTAAAAGTCCAAACAAGCCGCCTATAATACATAAGACTACCGACTCTACGAGAAATTGAAGAAGAATAAAATAATTTTTAGATCCCAGAGACTTTTGAATCCCAATGATACTCGTCCGTTCTTTGACGGAAACGAACATAATATTTGCAATTCCAAAACCACCAACAAGGATTGAGAAGCCTCCAATGATCCATGCTGAAATTCCCAGAATGTTGAACACTTCCTTCATCCCGTTTGTCAGTAGACTGGTTTCATTTAGAGCGAAATCATCCTCTTCCCGTGGTTTTAACTTTCGGATTGATCGCATGGCTCCCTTCAGATCATCACGCAATTCGGTAAGACTTACTCCAGCTTTTGCCTTGACCATAAAGTAGGGATCCATTGCATCTGATCGCAGGTTAATCAGATTCCTTGCATAATTGAGCGGGATAATCACCTGACTGTCTGAGGAGTTTCCTACCAGACTACTTCCTTCTTTTCGAAGCACTCCTATAATATTGAATTTTGTTCCACGCACTGAAATCTCTTTGCCAAGGGGTGATTTACCAAAAAAGAGTGTATTGGCAACATCCGCACCTATGAGAGCAATTGCTGGTCCGCTTACGCTTTCGTGATCAGAGAAGTAACGTCCTTCCTCTATTTCAAAACTTTTAATCTGGTTATACTGATGTGATACGCAGAGGATTTCAGTATTCTCCACTGAGCTGCTCGAATACTTAATAATTTGTCCGCTTATCGAAGCTACATAGGCTACAGCTTCTTCATTGTCAGATTTTTTTTGAAGTTCCGCCATTTCCTTATATCCCGGCAGAGGACGATTCATGTATTTCCACCAAGGGTATTCATCGCCACCTTCCGGTACCCATGGCCACTTTTGCACATAGATTACATTGTCGCCCAATGATTGCACATCACTGCGGATTTTTTTTTCAAGAGCATCTGTAACTGTAAAGACTGATATGATAGCGAAAATACCTATGGTGATACCAAGCAGTGAGAGAATTGTTCTCAACTTGTTTACCCGCAAGGCTTCAAATGCAAATAAAAAACTTTCTCTGAACAGACGTAGAAAAAGGTTGAATTGGTTCTTCATGGACTACAAATGTATTGAAAGCAATCAATTCTCTGTAGATTTATACCAAATCCATGTAGGTTTCCGAAATATTATAAAACCTGCATGAGATTTGGTTATGCCGCCCGGGTTTTTTGAAAAATGAAACATGTTCGGTATAACAGACTTTGGGCAATTTTGGCTTCTGAATGAATATTTCAAAGAATTCGCCTACAGGAATATGCAGATAGATGCATGATTGAAGGAGTTCTCTCATAAAAATATCAGATAGTTGAACATCGAATTTTCCTGCCATATTTATTACGTGTTTTTTTCAGACTGTTAAAGGTTTTCAGGAGGAGAAATTTATAAAATTGATATTCAACCTTCTGATTTTATAATTTAATTTCCGCAAATCAAGCTTTGATTTTTCATAAACTTGCAGTTGAATGAAAGAAGAAAAAAAGATCAGTAATGCACTGATTTCTGTATATCACAAAGAAAATCTGGAGCCGATTGTACTCGGACTTCATCACTTGGGTGTGAAACTCTATGCTACCGGCGGCACACAGGATTTTATTGAGAATCTGAATATACCTGTCATCCCCGTTGAAACAGTGACAGATTACCCCTCTATCCTTGGAGGAAGAGTAAAGACCTTGCATCCTAAGATTTTTGGTGGAATACTCAGCCGCAGGCATAATGCTTCAGATGTATTGGAAATGGGAGAATACAAGATCCCGGAAATTGACCTTGTGATAGTTGATTTGTATCCATTTGAAGCCACACTGGCTTCAGGAGCCTCCGATCAGGAAATAATAGAGAAGATTGACATTGGAGGAATATCTCTGATTCGGGCCGCGGCAAAGAATTTCGAAGATGTATTAATTATCCCTTCTCTTGAACAGTATTCATTTCTTGAAAAAATTATAAAGGAGAAGGCAGGGGTCAGCAACAAGCAGGATCGTAAACGCATGGCTGCAGAAGCTTTTAACATTTCATCTCATTATGATACAGGGATATTCCGCTACTTCAACAGGGACACCGGGATCAACGTATTTAAGGAAAGTATTCAGTCAGCAAGGGTGTTACGCTATGGAGAGAACCCTCATCAACAGGGAATATTTTATGGGAAACTTGAGGATTGTTTTACTCAGCTAAGCGGTAAAGAACTCTCCTACAACAATCTTCTTGATGTTGATTCCGCTTTAAATCTGATGGGTGAATTTTCAGATCCCAGTTTTGCAATTATCAAACATAATAATGCCTGTGGAATGGCTTCAAGTTTGTCCCTGTTCGAAGCCTGGAATGCTGCTCTCGCTGCCGATCCGCTCTCCGCTTTCGGTGGAGTACTGATAACCAATGGTAAAGTAGACCTTGCACTGGCTCAGGAAGTGAATAAACTATTCTTTGAAGTCCTTATTGCTCCGGATTTTGAAAAAGAAGCACTTGAGCTTCTGATGCAAAAAAAGAATAGAATACTTCTTCAACAGAAGGCATTCCAGGGAGCGAAAAGACAATTCCGGACATTGTTGAATGGAGTTGTGGAACAGGATCGCGATCTTTCGGTAGAAACTAAAGCAGGACTCAGAAATGTAACCGGAAAAGTACCTACAGATGAAGAAGTTGAAGACCTCTTGTTTGCCATGAAACTTGCCAAACATTCAAAGTCAAATACAATAGTACTCGCAAGAAATAAGCAGCTTCTGGCCAGTGGAACCGGACAAACATCGAGAGTTGATGCCTTACAGCAAGCTATTTCAAAAGCAAAAACATTTGGATTTGACCTTGAAGGAGCTGTCATGGCCAGCGATGCATTTTTCCCCTTCCCGGATTGTGTAGAAATTGCTTCAAAAGCCGGTGTGAAAGCAGTTATTCAGCCGGGGGGATCTGTGAAGGATCAGGAATCGATAGATTACTGTAATGCTCATAATATCGCAATGGTGATGACCGGAATACGTCATTTCCGACATTAATTATGAATCATTTAGATAGGTAGAATATAACTTTCAGAAAGCCTTTTACGTAGAGAGGAAAGACCCGCAAAGTTTAGTGAATAATTAAAAACTGAAATTCGAATACACAGCATGGGATTGTTTGATTTTTTAACCCAGGAAATTGCGATTGATCTGGGTACGGCCAATACGTTAATCATACACAACGATAAAGTTGTTGTGGATGAACCTTCCATTGTTGCCATTGACAGGATGACCGGGAAAGTTATTGCCGTCGGAAAGCAAGCTATGATGATGCATGGGAAGACACATGAAAACATCAAAACTATTCGTCCCCTAAAAGATGGTGTGATCGCTGATTTTGATGCCGCTGAGCACATGATCCGGGGTATGATCAAAATGATTAATCCTAAAGGAAGTGTATTCACCCCTTCTCTGAAAATGGTGATTTGTATTCCTTCTGGAATTACAGAGGTGGAAAAGCGCGCTGTGCGCGACTCTGCCGAACATGCGGGAGCAAAGGAAGTTTATCTGATCCATGAACCAATGGCCGCAGCTATCGGAATTGGTATTGATGTGGAGGAGCCTATGGGCAACATGATCATCGATATTGGCGGTGGAACGAGTGAAATTGCAGTCATTGCCTTAGGTGGTATTGTCTGCGATCAGAGTATACGCGTAGCAGGGGATGGTTTTACAAATGATATATGGGATTATATGCGTCGTCAGCATAACATTCTCATCGGTGAACGATCGGCGGAACGTATTAAGATAGAAGTTGGATCTGCTTTGCCTGAACTGGAGAATCCCCCACCCGATTTCGCGGTACATGGACGTGACCTGATGACCGGTATTCCCAAAGAGATCACGGTGAGTTATTCTGAGATCGCTCATGCACTGGATAAATCTATCTCAAAAGTTGAAGAGGCAATTCTAAAAGCCCTGGAGATGACACCGCCTGAATTGTCAGCAGATATCTACCGCACTGGAATCTATCTGACTGGAGGAGGAGCACTCTTGCGTGGTCTCGATCAGCGTATTGCCATGAAGACTAAATTACCTGTTCATATCGCGGAGGATCCGCTTCGCGCAGTGGTTCGAGGTACCGGCATAGCGTTAAAAAATATCGGGCGATTCAAGTTTCTTATACCTTAAGGTTCATAGTTTATTTTTACCCGAGTGCCGGGATAAGAAGAACAGGAATTCGAAAATTATAGATGCGTAATCTTTTTCTCTTTTTCTGGAGATACAATTTTTTCATCTTCTTCCTTCTTCTGGAAGTTGTATGCGGATTCCTCATCGTTCGGAACAATAATTTTCAGCAGGCAAGTGTTCTGAATTCAACGAACAAGGTGGCCGCGGAAATTAATAGCCTTGTGAGCTCGATGACTGATTACATTAACCTAAGAACAACCAATGACGCTCTCGCCAGGCAAAATGCAGGACTAAAATCCCTCATCCCGGATGTATATTACATCGATAGTGCCCTGTCCCGCATACAGAGTGATACCATTTTTAAGCAACAGTATACATTTATCAATTCCAGGGTAGTGAACAACTCTGTTAACAGACGGAATAACTATCTTACATTAAATAAGGGATCAAATCAGGGAGTCAAACCGGATATGGGTGTTATTTCCGGGGATGGGATTGTTGGCAGAGTGAAGGATGTATCAGAGCATTTTTGTTCTGTCATGTCTTTTTTACATAAAGACTCTAAAGTCAGTGCCCGCATAAAGAAGAACGGATATATAGGTTCAATGGAGTGGGCCGGTTATGATGAATATACCGGTTCCCTGGAAGGGATCACGAAGCACGTAAATGTTCAAAAGGGGGATACAATTATTACCAGTTCATTTTCGAAGAATTACCCTGAAGGAGTTTTGATAGGAGTCGTGAGTGAAGTGAATTCGGAAACCGGAGAGAATTTTCAGGATATCAAAGTCCGGTTGACAACAGCCTTTGGAAAATTAACGTATGTGTATATTGTAACCAATTTATTCAAAGAAGAGCAACAGGTTCTGGAGGACCTGCAGAAAAATGATCGTTAGAATAATTCAGATACTCATCCGTTTTGTTTTTCTTATTGCTGTGCAGGTACTCGTACTTAATCATGTGCAATGGAGTGGGTATATAAACCCTTATGTTTACGTTTTCTTTATTCTGCTTTTACCAATTGAAATACCAAAATGGTTATTGCTTGTTTCCGCTTTTTTTACCGGATTAATTGTTGACATGTTCGCTAACACAGGAGGAATGCATGCCGCTGCCGCCGTTTTTACGGCTTTCGCCCGTCCCGGAGTTTTACGTCTGATCGCTCCCCGTGACGGATACGAACCGGAAACAAGATTGAGTCCGCAGATTATGGGGTTAAAATGGTTTGTCACTTATATTTCTATTCTTATTGTCTTGCACCATCTTGTTTTTTTCTATGTGGAAGTATTTCGTTTTAGTGAATTCTTCATTACTTTTTATAAAGCAATTCTTAACTCAATTATCACCATAATATTAATCATATTAGGTCAATATTTATTCGGCAGATCACTCAAGCGTCATGAACGTATCATCGGGTAGAAGTACGGTCATTTTTTTTATATTTATTTCTGTAGGAATAATCTACCTGATCCGTTTGTTTTATTTACAGGTTGTTGACCAAAGCTATACTACATCAGCTACTAATAATGTAATGAGGTTGATCACCGACTACCCGTCACGGGGATTGATCTATGATCGCCAGGGGCAATTGCTGGTATACAATGAACCGGTCTATGATCTGATGGTTACTCCACGCCAGGCAAAAAATCTTGACACACTGGCACTTTGTTCGCTTATTGGAATTACCAAAGAGGAATACATTGAGAAGTATAATAAAGCTAAGGCTTATTCACCGTACAAGGCTTCCTTGTTCGAAAAACAGTTATCTGTAGAGACCTATGCCACACTTCAGGAAAGTCTATACAAATTTCCCGGATTTTATGTTGAGGCAAGGACGCTGCGAAAATATCCTAAACCTGTCGCCGCGCATCTTTTCGGTTACATCGGAGAGGTTGATACCGCCATCACCCGTAAAGATCCCTACTATAAGGATGGTGATTACATCGGTAAGAGCGGAATAGAAAAATCTTACGAATCACACCTTCGCGGAAGACGGGGTGTACGAAGAGTAATGGTCGATGTGTTCAACAGAGAGAAAGGAAGTTTTCAAAACGGAAAATACGATACCGCCTCTGTTGCCGGTGCTAATCTGAAACTTTCCCTTGATGGAGACTTGCAACAGTATGGCGAAGAGTTGATGCGGAATAAAGTCGGTAGTATTGTCGCTATTGAACCTGCAACCGGTGAGATTTTATGCATGGTAAGCTCTCCGGCTTATGATCCGAATTTACTTGTTGGTCGTTCCCGTACTAAAAACTATGTTGCCTTGTTGCAGGATCCTTATAAGCCCTTATTCAACCGTTCACAAATGGCTACATATCCTCCCGGATCAACTTTCAAACTGGTGATGGCACTTCTCGCTCAACAGGAACAAATGCTGTTTCCGGAGACAAGGTATCCTTGCCGGGGTGGTTACCCTCCGGGAGGTGGCAAACCCAAATGCCATGCACATTCATCGCCGCTCGATCTGAAAGGTTCTATTGCCCAGTCATGCAATTCGTATTACAGCTATGTTTTTCGTTCTGTGATAGACAATAAAAAGTATAGAAGCACTCAGGATGCATTTGCATCCTGGAAAAGTAATATTGAAAAATTCGGAATTGGGATACGTCTTCCTGCTGATCTTCCCAATGTTCTGAAAGGTTCTGTTCCTTCTATTCCTTATTATGATAAGTATTTCGGAAAAGGACAGTGGCGTTCTTCAACTATTATTTCATTGGGTATTGGACAAGGAGAACTTGGAATTACACCCTTACAAAATGCCAACATCATTGCCGGAATTGCCAACAGAGGATATTATTATACCCCGCATGTGGTGAAGGCCATCGGAGATGAGATGTACCTTCCGGAAGAGTTCAGAATGAAACACTCAATGGGTGTCGACAAAAAATATTTTGATGTAGTTGTTGACGGAATGGAAAGTGTGGTTGAAAGCGGAACGGCAAGTTCGACAAAAATTAAAGGCATCACAGTTTGCGGGAAAACCGGTACTGCTCAGAACCCTCATGGGAAGGATCATTCCATGTATGTCGCTTTTGCCCCAAAGAATAGTCCTAAAATTGCAATTGCGGTAACTGTTGAGAATTCCGGATTCGGCTCTCAATGGGCTGCTCCAATAGCTTCCTTGCTGATTGAAAAGTATCTGACAGACAGCATTACCAGACCCGAGATGGATAAACGGATGCGTGATGGGATCATTTTACCTGTTATTGAACTTCCAAAAGCAATCGTTGAGAAAGACGAAGTTGTCAACCTGAAAAGAGATACAAATAAAATCAAAGTATTGCCCAAAGTGAAATCGAATTAAATGCGCGATCAGAAAAATATACTTCAGAATATTGACTGGATGCTTGTGAGCCTCTTCATTGTGATGGTGATCATGGGCTGGCTGAATATTTACGCCGCGGTCTATAATGAAGAGCACAGTAGCATTTTTGATCTTTCACAAAGTTACGGTAAGCAGACATTATGGATTGGAGGAGCTTGCATTCTGGCTCTCATGATTCTTGTGATTGACGGGAAATTTTATGCCGCTTTTTCCTATGCAATCTATGCTGTTTTTCTTTTACTGTTAATGTCAACTTTCGCTTTTTCAAGAGATGTAAAGGGCTCATTTGGTTGGATTGATATTGGTGCATTTAAATTACAACCAGCCGAGTTTGCCAAATTTGCTACCAATATGGCTCTTGCAAAGTACCTGAGTACACTTGATATACGAATGCAGGATACACGTACTAAATTAATCTCAACAATAATTCTCGGAATTCCTGCTGTGATAATACTGTTACAGAACGATACCGGATCAGCACTGGTCTTTGGGGCATTTATTTTTGTATTGTACCGGGAGGGTTTGTCAGGCAATATATTACTGCTTGCGCTCGTGAGTGTAGCCTTGTTTGTTCTCGCTTTGCTTGTAAAAAGTACAACCCTCATAGGAGTTCTGATTGGTATCGCTTTACTTTTTATTCTGCTGGTGAGGAAAAATAAACGCAACATAATCGTCATTGCCTCAGGTGCATTGATCGCTGTTGGAATGGTGTATAGTGTGGATTATGTCTATAATGAAGTATTGCAAACCCATCAAAGAACGCGTATTGATGTGCTTCTTGGAAAGGAATTGGATCTGAAAGGAGCCGGATACAATGTTAATCAGAGTAAGATCGCGATAGGCTCAGGAGGATTGTTCGGGAAGGGCTTTCTTCAGGGAACACAAACAAAATACGATTTCGTTCCTGAGCAGAGCACAGATTTTATATTCTGTACTGTAGGGGAGGAGTGGGGATTCTTAGGAAGCTTAATAGTTATCGGATTATTCATGGCCTTACTTTCACGAATTATTTTTGTCGCGGAGCGACAGCGTTCGCAATATTCGAGGATTTATGGTTATGGTGTCGCATCAATTATATTTTTCCATTTGATGATTAATATTGGTATGACAATAGGACTTGCACCGGTAATTGGGATTCCGCTCCCATTTTTCAGCTATGGCGGATCTTCTCTTTGGTCTTTTACTATCTTGTTGTTTATTTTTATAAAGTTGGATTCGTATCGTTTGCAGATTTTGCGTTAAGACCATTTTTTCTTTACGTATATTTTCTTAAATTATCTTAATTTGGTTCACAAAAATCGATAGATGACAAGTAGTCACATCAGCAAGAAGCAAATCAGGGAGGGAGAATCCGTATAGGGTTCTGATTTGAGAGCCGGAATATTCGACCTTATTCAAAAAGAATACGCCGACTTCGGAAATGACTCCTGTATTTCAATTGATGAATTGAACTTATACCGCCGTCAGTATCTCACCTGGCTCATTTCTCAGGAAAAAGGAGAATTGATAAGCCTTCATAAAGATGTGCTGCATTCGATAAAAAGCAACTCAATACTTTCAGAGAATATACAAGAAGACATTGAAGCCAAACTTTCAGTCGGACAAAAGATGGCAGACAGGATTGCTTCATTTTTTATGATTTTCAAGCATTTTGTGTATAGTCTTCATTTTCAGGGACATTCCTGACAATCCCAAGACATTCTCCTGATAAAAGTGATTTACCTTTCTGTGAACAAAATCAACTCATGAAAAAACTCTACACACTTCTCACACTGTCCATCGCAATTCTGATGGTTTCCTGCTCCCGTGAATCGGATGAATCAACAGCACTTTCTGATGAGGCTTTGATCAGTATTGTTCATCAAACTGATGTATCTGATGTAATCTCCTCTGTAGCCCGTATGAAGTCCCAGGATTTTCGGATACGTATGAATTCAATTGCAAAGAATAGCCTTACATCTGAGGGTAACATGGCGGTGACTTATGCTGTAAATTCTATGCTGGTTAAGGAATATATTAATATTGAAGGTGCCGTTACAGGTTATGATGTAATGTACAGGGCTCCTGCAGATCCGAATTCATCCAATGGATGGTTATGGGCAAGTTATGACGCTAATGGTAATCCTACTTATGGAGTGAATCTGAAAGGTGCGAGTTGCAACTCATGTCATGGCAAAAGTGGTACACTGGCTCTTGATATGAAGTAATTTGTTTATGACATTTTTTGTGAGACTCACCTCTACAGGTGGGTCTTTTTTATTGAAAAGAATTATGGCGAAACTGTGAGTATTAACGATGGAACTTTTTTTAACTCATCAATACAATTTCCGGTTGGTTCCTTGGTGGTCAAAGAAATCTATGATTCTCCCGGTTGAAATTTAAAAGTCTATGCCGCAATGTTTAAGACGATTGCAGATGCCAATACAGGCGGAGGATGGAGCTGGGCTGAGTACGCTCCTAATGGTGACATCATTTATTCCACCAGCCGAAAGGGAGTTAATCGTACTGGTTGTCATTCTGCTTCCGGGAATGTTGATTTTATTCGAACATTTTCCTTGCATTAATTTTTTTGAATTTATTTCTTTCGAACATAATTTGGCACACTGAACACTAATGAGAATTAGACTCACTTGAAATGTAATTATGATTTGGAATTACTTTTCGTTTTTTTTTAGATAAATTGAAATTGGCAAAATGTTTGTTTGCCACGAATGCACGAATTCCAGTGTAATTTTATAAACGATTGTTTTCTTGCATTCAGCTTTCGCCTGAATAAATTCATCAATGGAATTGCAGGAAGAATGAAATGATTTTCGTCTGATAGGGTTAGTGCAAAAAAAAGTCTCCCGTTAATTCAGGAGACTTTTTTAAAGATTGCTTTTGGTCTAGTAGAACTTGCCGCGATTATCTTCAATATTTGCTTTTTCTTTCAACGCATTGAAAACCTCGTATTCACTTCGTGAACGACGTTGATCAGCAACTTGTTTGATGTTCGCGCTATAGTCAGTGATGGCTGCAGGTTCTGTGAAAGATTTCACTAAGAGTACGATCACTCCGCCTTCACTTCTGATTGGCTTAGACATACTTCCTTGTTTCAGTCCGAAAATAGTGCCGACAACTTTCGGTTCATTACCTAACCCCTGAATATATGGATTCTGAAAATTGATAGACTCAACATCTGTAGTCGTGATATTTAATTTTTGAGCCAGAGCATCAATAGTACTTGCCCCAGCCGCATTGATCTTTTCTGTCAGCATATCAGTCTTCTTTTCTTTTCTAACCTCAGCCGTTACTTGTTCGCGAACACTTTCCAGGGGTAAGGTTCCTTTGTCTTTAATGTCTACCAGCTTCGCGATTACATATTTTTCGCCCAGCGTGAAAGCCTTTGAAACGTCTCCTTTTTCTGCCTGATAAACCCAACGAACCAGTTCACGCGGAGAATCCAATCCGGGAATGTTTTTGTCTGATTCACGGATGTTATCAGCAATACGCTTATTCAAACTTTGCTTTATGCATGCACTGTCGAATAAAGCTACTGTAGTATTTGTCGAAGCAAACTGATTCGCTTTTGAATAAATATCGTCATACGTTTTTTGGGAAGGCTCTACCTTACGCTCTAAGGTTGCTACCTGAATTTGTTTAGAAGGTACACCCTTGTCCATGATTTCAATAAGGTGAATTCCAAACTGAGAAGTAACAACTGGCATGTCGCCTTTTTTACCCTCGAAGCAAGCATCGTTGAATGGCTGAACCATCGCGCCCTGACGAAACCATCCAAGGTCACCGCCTTTTGCACCTGATCCCGGATCTTTCGAGAATACCTGCGCAAGGTCTGCGAATTTTGATCCCCGCTTGATGGCTGCTTTCAGACTGTCAGCTGTATTTCTTGCTTTCGTTGTATCTCCATTTTCGATAGAGAGCAGGATGTGACGCGCTTTCACCGAATCAGGGATAAATCTTTCGGTGACAAGTTTTGAGATTTTAAAAATATCACCATCCATATAAGGCCCTACCATCACTCCGGGTGTGGCAGCAAATAATACGGAGTCCAGAACAGGAGGAAGACTTCCTTTAGCATGAAATGTAGAATCAAATGGCTTATCACTGAATTGATTTACAAAATTAATGTCATTTGTACTCTCCGCGAATTCCTCTGTTTTGTTATTTATCCAGTCCGTTACTTCTTTGCGGTCTTCCGCGGAAGGAACAATATCAAATGCGACGTAATCTATTTTTCTGATCGATTCCGTTTGTTTGAATTTTTCAGCATTTGCACTATGATACTTTTTCAGGTCGCTTTCTTCAAACTTAACAGTACTGTCGGAAATGCTGTTAAAATCAAGTTTGAAATAAGTGATAGTTGCTGTTCGCTGACCTTCGGTATAAGCTTGCTTAGCTTCTTCACTTGTAGCAAAGAGACCAGCTTTAACCATTTCTTTATACTTCGATGCAATTCGTTCTTCGCGTATTGCATCTTCAAATTGTCTCCACTGACGCTGTGTCGCTTCATCACGATTGGGAAGATCCTTTAGGAATTTAACTACAGCAGCTCCGTCAAACTGTCCTGTCTTGGGATCAGTAAATGCCTGCTTAACCTGTGCATGCGGATTTGGTCCTGTACACATATCGTATAATTCTTCAGAGCTAACAGAGATACCGATTTTTGTATACTCTTCTCCGAGAGTATTTTCATTCAGAAACATTCCCCAAGCTTGTTCTCTCAACATATCCTGTGTATTCTGGTCAATATTTTCAGATTTTGTATTAATCCTGTAATTTTCAGTGAGCATCTCTACCCGTTTTTCAAACTCCGAATAGTGAACTTTTTCTCCGGCAACTTCGCCGATCACATCACTATTCCCACCGAAGATTCCTGAGCCGGAAGTGAGGATGTCCCCCAATATAAAAGCGAGTAATGAAACGCCTATAAAACCGATGAGTAAACCAACTCGTTTTCTGATTCTGCCTATAACTGCCATTGTACTATGTTTTTTGTTGAATTTTTGTTGAAATTACCTTTATAAGACACCCCTGCAAATCAACGCAATGACCTTAAAATCAGCATTGTGCATTAATTTCAGGAAATGAATCCATAAAATGAGGGGCGAATATACAACGAGGAAGCGGGATTTGAAAGAGAAGGGAAGAAATGGCGTGAATTTATCCTAAACTTTGCAAGCTACTTCTCACCCCATCTACCCATTGCACACAGTCATTCTAAAAGAATCCTGCGGGCTACTTCTCACCCCATCTACCCATTGCACACAGTCATTCTAAAAGAATCCTGTAGTTTCTGGCATTGTCCTTCATGACTAAAAAACACTTTTCATTTCATATGATGATGTTTTTTTTCATTTCCTTTTTTATCAAATGATTCTGTGTCGCGCACCATAGTCAACTAATGCATGAAACACTTCCTGCAAAGCTACCCGAGATCAGGCTGATGGCATTCCTCCCCCTTGTCTGAACTTTGATTTAGCTGATTATTTTGATTGCTTTGAGAGCGATACGATTCAGCGAAATCCATTAATCAGCTCAATCAAAGTTCAGACAATGTTTCACCGGAACCCATTTACATACAAAAATGTTTCAAGCAAAGAGTCCGCAGATCGAGGCTCAGGGATAATATGAATGATTGCACCCTGCATCTTGATTTGGTTTATGTTAAAACCGGTTAATGTTACTGAAAGGTGATAACATTCAGCCTGAATTTATCTATGTTTGACATGACTTGAATCAAGGCTTATTGAAATTCTTAACAACCGATTATTTTGAAAAAGTTATTATTCCTTCCCTTGTTATTGATTTTATTTCTGTCAGGCCCTTCTTATAGTCTTGAGAGAAAGGTGTTATTCCTTGGAAATTCTTATACGGGAGTGAACAACCTACCGCAAATAGTAAGCAATATCGCTTCAAATATGGGTGATACATTAAATTACGACCTCTATACACCGGGCGGATATACACTGGATCAACATTCTGTAGATAGTATTTCGAGAAATAAAATATTAAACGGAGACTGGGATTATGTAGTCTTACAGGATCAAAGTCAGATACCGGCGTTCCCCAATTATTTCAGTCAGGGTGCTATAAGTCTTTGCCTGTTGATACGAGAAACAAATCCCTGCGCGCGTCCGATGTTCTTCATGACCTGGGGCAGACAAAATGGCGATGCGGGCAATTGTGCTGTATGGCCTCCTGTCTGTACTTATGAAGGAATGGATTCCTTGCTCCGAAATTCATATACTGAAATGGCTATGATGAACAAAGCTGAATTAAGCCCCGCCGGTGCAGTTTGGAATTACATCAGAGTCAATTATCCCTCAATAAATCTCTATCAGTCGGATGGAAGTCATCCTTCGGAAGCTGGCTCTTATGCAGCTGCATGTTCATTCTATACTGCTTTATTTAAAAGAGATGTGATGTCTTGTAGTTTTAATTATACTTTGGACAGTATCAGCTCTGCCGACATACGTGCAGCCACAAGGGAAGTTGTATTCGATAGCCTGTCAAATTATGACTTCACAGAAATCAACCCTCAGGCAATTTTCAGCTATACAATAGGTCAGGGTTTGAATGAAGCTGAATGTATAAATTTTTCTCTGAATACGGATAGCTATTCCTGGGATTTTGGCGATGGTTTTTTTTCAAATGCGGAACATCCCACGCATAATTATCAGAATGACGGAGTGTATACAATTACACTTGATGCATCTGATTGTGACCTTGACACTGTATACCATTCTATCATACAAAAACAGATTTCCTTTTGTTCTTTCAGTCCGGTGGTGTATCCTGACAGTATTTTGCTTTGCCCAAATACACTCGATACCTTATTCACACAACATTTTGACAGCTATCAGTGGCTTGACATGAACGGAGACAGCATACTCAATGCTACAAACCAATATCTGCCTCTTACTACCGGTGGAGTATTCAGCGTTCTTGTCGACTCTGGTGGATGCATTGAATTATCTCCACCCGTGAGAGTAGACCAACTTTTTAATCTTGCAGTTTATCATGTTAGTGTCGATGGAAATTACACCTACCCGGATTCCGCATGCATTGGAGATACATTGATGCTTGTTTTGTTTCCGAATAAACCCCCATATCCGGATGATCAATATATCGAATGGTATAAGGACGGGAACCTGATTCCTGCATCCCAAAATGATACGCTGCTCATCAGCTCGACTGCAGTTTACGGAGTGCGATTATACTCTCATTACTGTATGGGTTATATAGTCTATGAAAATCAAGCTTTGAATTTCAACTTTTTGAATTGTAATTCCGGCATTGCCAAATCACCGGAAGAATTGACTATTACTTTGTACCCAAATCCTTCGGATGGAATTTTTAAACTTAAAGCTGATCAAAAATATATTGGTGAAGCTTTCAAAATATTCGATGTGACGGCCAGAGAAATAAAGTCAGGATACATTAGAGAGAGAGAAACTACACTTGATCTGCGTAATGCCGGAAGGGGAATTTATTTTCTGCAAATTAATGTAAACAGCAAACTCGTGCGAAAGATTGTAATTAGGTAGTGCAATTGATAGTAGAAATTTTTTAGCTTACTTTAGTATTTTAAATCAGCAGTTGAGCGGGGAGGGTGGTGTTATGCACCCCTTATAAATTGCCCATATACTACGTGCAATACTGATCAATCCACTGAAAAGATGAGCCAAATACACAAGTGTCTGTGTTGAATACTGCGATTATGTAGAACTGTGAAGCATTGAGATGTGACGAATCATAATTCAATAAATATGTAATAGTCGAGCCATAGCATTAAGACGGCTGTATACGTGCCCAATATATATGGTGGTGAGAGTTTCTCCCCAACTAATTTTTTGTAGGACGGGCTACTCGATTGCCTGCCTGCAGCTTCTCTTATTGTTGAAGATATTCCCTACCGGTTTGTTCTGATTTTATTCAACAACCAATTTCCTGACTTCGCTATTTTTTTGATTGCTTATTCTTACCAAATATATTCCTTTGGCAAAGTTTAAATCAATAATATATTCATCTCTTCCATAAACTTTCTCGTCGTGAATAATGGTTCCAAGCATATCTGTCACTTGAACTTCAAATTGTTCTTTCGTTGGAAAATTACTTAGCTTGAATTGAGTTCTGGTGGGATTTGGATAAATATTAATTGCGTTAAACCATTCTGTTTCTGTTATACCTACTCCAGACTGTCCCATCTTATTCACAAATAGATCATTATTGCCAACTGAACTTAAATTAAACGTGCCGGCCCCTAAGTCAAAATCTACAACTCCACCGAAACTCCCGTAAAGATATATGTTGTTAGATGGATCTATTGAAATAGAATAACCACCTCCATATCCTGATACA